>DAOUBZ010000051.1:0-18341 GCA_034432515.1 Chloroflexaceae bacterium
CGAAGCACGGGCGCAGCCCGTGCTTCGGCCTCACTGTCGAACTGCTAGAGCGCGGCGCGGCGGCGCAGGAGCAGCGCGGCGCCGATCAGCCCCAGGGCCAGCACGCCAACCAGAGCCAGTGGCGCGCTCGCACCCTCGGAGGTGGCGGGCAGGGTGCTCGGCGTCGCGGCGGCGGGCGTGGTCACAGCCACCTCAGGCGTAATCGAGGCGACCACGTTGGTGGCGAACACGCTGTAGATCTTGCCAGCCTCAAGCGTCGTGCCGGGCAGGTCGATGACCACGGCGCTGCCGCCGGCCGGGGTCACCTGCAGGTCATAGCTGCCGGCGGGCACCTCAAGGTAGCCACTGGCATCGGGGAAGGTGAGGCTCGAGATCAGGGTATCGCCACCCGCGAGCTTAACATCAACGGCGGGGGCGTCGGGCGAGAAGTGGTACACGCGCACCCGGGCATTGCCAGCGGCGGGGGCGCGCAGGTCGTCCTCGATCACGGTGGGCTTGATCGCAGCGACCGGGCCGGTAGCGGCGATGGTGTAGGCCTTGCCGGCGGCGATCGTGGCGTTGGCATCGATCACGGCGGCGCTGGCCGGCTGACCGGTCGGGGCAACCTGGATGCGGTAGGTGCCAGCAGGCAGGTCGAGATAGTCGCTGGCGGTGAAGAAGGGCACATTGGTGAGCGCGCGGTCACCGTTCACGAAGACATCAACGGCGGGCGCGTCGGGCGAGGCGTGAATGACCCGCACCTTGGCGGTGCCGCTCTGCGCGAAGGCGGCCGGCACGATCGCCAGTACCAGCAGCAGGGCAACAAGTGAACGCAGGGCCAGTTTCCGAAGCTTCACGATACTCCTCCTGATCGGCGTTGCGGTCGTTACCTGGTGAGTGCACATGGTATCTCAACCCTTTGAACAGGTTTTGCACTCACCCCTCTCTACGGAGGGGGCGCGCAGGTGGATGCATCGACGGGGCAGCTTCGTAGACGAGGGTCGCGCTGTGTGGTGTGCGATCACAAGCGGGGCGCCGGCTGGCGCCCCGTGGCGTAGTTGCTGGATCGGGGTTTATGCTGCCGGGGCGCCGAAGATCGGTGGGCGAACCTTGAGCATGAGGCCGATGTCGACTAGGGTGTGGAAGAAGACGACCGTCCAGAGGTCGCGGGTCAGCCAGAAACAGAGGCTCCAGCCGAGCACCAATCCAATCTCGGCCAGCGGGCGATACTTGCGGATCCGCCGGGAGCGGGGCGAGTCGTCGAGGTGGGGAGGGAGGACGCGGAGCCAGAAGAGGCCGTGGATGAGGCCGCCATAGATCACAAACAGCCCGACCCCGAGCAGCAAGCCGGCCAGGCTGGCGATGTTCGGGGCAAACAGCCCGACCACGCTGCTGCCGATCACTTCGCCGACGCGGTAGACCGCGGCGAAGGCCAGTGTCTCGGCGATGCCATTGCCGACGGCAAAGATCGCGGTGGCGCCCCAGTGGATCGGGCGCCCATCGTAGCGGGCGACCAGCAGATAGAGGTACTGGCTCAGGATGAATGAGACGAGCAGGTAGATCGGCAGGCCGGGGATGCGAAGGGTGGCGGGCACGTTCCAGGCGCTGATCCAGTCCCAGAGCAGGACGAGCCCGACCAGGGTGGCGAGCGCCCAGTAGGCGAGGATCCGGCGTTCCGGGTTGAGCAGGGCCGGCTGTTCCGCAGTCTTGCTCGTGGTGCCGAACGGCTTGTTGAGCTTCAGGTCCACAGGCAGCTCCGCATCTTTGCGATAGAACGTACTGTCAATATTTATTGTCAAAAAGAACAACTATTTTGTTTATAAGCAATAAAAGTATAACACGAGCGTGCGCTCCACGCAAGAGGAGCAGGTGGCGTTCAGGCGTGGGGTGTCTGGCCGGGCTGGCCCTCGTCCTCAGGATGGCGGCGGCGCCCTACCTGCGTGCCGGGCGGAACGTTGACAATCTCGGCGACCTCGCCCTCGTTGTCGTGCGGCGCGCCGTGGCCGGCGTGGTGCCCGGCGCCGTACTCGCGCACCAGGCTCGCCGCCCGGATGCGCCGCTCATACTCGCGATCAACTGCCGCAACCAGCCGCCGCCACCAGCTCTGTTCTGCCATCACGCTGCTCCTCAGGCCGGCGAGTTGCCTCGCCGCCGGCCACCAGGACGAGACCCGTCGCGGCCATGCTGGCCCGATTATACCAGCGACCCTGCGCATGCGTTGCAGGCGGCTGACGCCGGCAGGGCTGATGCAAGATACTGCTGGCAAACCCGGGTACGCGGGCCTCCGGCCCGCGTGCGGGCGGGACGCCCGTGCACCCGGCGTGGGCAAAACGGGGTTCGCCAGCAGTATCATGCAACGCGACTGCTGGCGAACCCGGGTACGCGGGCCGGAGGCCCGCGTACGGGCAGAACGCCCGCGCACCCGGCGTGGGCAAAACGGGGTTTGCCAGCAGTATCATGCAACGTCTGCCTCCCACGGTGGGGTGTGGGGCTTGCCCCAACGGCGAGGAGCCAACACGATGGTACGCGGGCATACCTGGTAGCTGATAAACAATTCTTGACACTTACACGGCAGCATGCTACACTTCCAACAATTGTGTTTATGTCAAAATACAGACGGCTGCTCACCGCCGCGGCAGGCAACAATTTGCTGCTTTTGAGCGTCTGAATTACTGGTGCGCGTCGATGGTTACGACCGCCCTGATGGGCGCGAACCCTGACTGGCAATGCTGCTACGGTCCTGGTCTGGGACAGTACCGTCGGGCCACTGCTTGGTCGTCAAAAGAATGTTATTATGTTCTGTGATTATCAAAAGCCGTGGGGCATGTGCCGCTGTGGCCGCGATTACACGCACAGGACAGGATAGTGGTGAGTAAGCAACTGTGCGTCATGCAAAATCCGAGTCTCTCCGCTGGCGTCGGCGCCTGGCCCGGTGTCCAGTCAGGGGGAGGCTCGTACTGTTCATTCTGCTGGCCTGTTGTGGCGCGGCCCTGAGCGGGTGCATGGAGGCACTGCAGGGCGGGGCGCCAGCCCCGCAGCACCCGCCGGCGCTGCTCAGGTCACCGGTGCCGGCGGTTGGCACCACGGTAGCACGTCCTGGCCCGGCGGCGCCCGGTAGCCTGGCGCCCGATCCGGCAACGACGGGTCCGACGCCCGCGCCGACGCTTGCGGCATCCGGCGTGCCGACCGAGGTGGTCGGTAGCCCGCAGCCGGCAGATTTGCCCCCACTGGCCGTGCCAGCCGATTTGGAGCGCAGCAACGAGGCGCGCTGGCGCGAGCAGCAGCGTGACCGGGTGGTCTTCGAGAGACCGCAACCATTCGTGACGGGCGGCAGCGACCTCTGGTGGTACGACCCGCGCAACCAGCAGCACGTGGTGCTCGGGCGGATCAATGGCGAGTTCCTGGCCCAGGCCAGGTTTGTGCTGCAGAGCCGGGAATTGCCCGCCCTGGAAGTGCCCTATCACGTTAACAGCAGCTATGGGTTGACCGCACTGTCTCCAGCGCTCATCGAGCGGATCCAGGCCGCTGGCTATGCCGACTGGATCGAAACCTACGTGCTCGAATCGCCCGATGTTCAACCGCGATAGTTAAGGATTGACAGGACGTGAGCAGCAGATACCTGGACGTCATCCGTGGGCAACGACGGCGCGGCGGCTGGCAGTTCTCCGCCAAGACGCTGCTTGCCATTCTGGCGGTGATCGCAATGACCGGCTCGGCTGTCTACTGGTGGGGTGTGCAGAGCCAGTTGACCGATAACATGGTGGTGGCGGTCGCCTTTACCGCCATCCTCGTGCTGGCTCCGCCGAGTCTGACCTCGTTCTTGATCCCATGGTCACCCGGCGGGATGCTGCTCCAGAAGATTAACGCCCGGACGATCGGCTATACGGTGATCATCGGGTCGGCGCTGTATTTGCTCTACTATTCGTTCGAGATCCAGTATTCCTGGTGGGCGGCCCAGGCGGCGGTCGCCGAGACAGGGCTGATCCTCCAGCAGGTGATCATCGGCATTATCGGCTTCATCATCATCCCTGCGCTGCTCTGGACGCCGGTGACCAGCGAGGAGCTCGTTGAGCAGGTGCGCCAGGCCCACCTGGTACGCCGCTATGAACTGCAGACCCAGGCCGACATCGCGATTCTCCGCGCCACGTTGCTGCGCGCCCAGGAGAAGGCGCTGATCGGCTTCGCGAACCTGACGGTCCAGGAGAGAGAAGAACTGGCCGGTGTGATGCGCGGCCTGGTGAAAGGTATTGATCAGACACTCCGTGACATCGGCGTTTCGGTGAAGACGGTCAGTGGCGCGACCGTGCCCTTCAGTTCGCTGGAGGATAACGAGGATATTCGCGGCTACCTCGATTATATCAGCGAGAGCCTGGTCGATAACGCGCTGCTGCCGCGGCGCAGCAGCCAGGCCGAGCGTGCAGCCATCCAGTCATCACTATGAACGGCTTTCGCCTCAGCACCGATCGCCGGCTTCCCGAACGGGACCTGCTGGATCTCGCCAATGCACTGGCCCTGCAGATCCACGAAACGCTCGGTCCCCGCGTCTACTTGCTTGCCCCTGGCGATGTCGCACAGCTTACCGCGCCCTTCGTCGACGACCTCACCGCCGAGGATCGGCAGGACGTGGCCTGGATCGTCTGGCATCTCTTCCAGGATGCCTACGAACTGGAACTTAATGGCCGCTAAGGCATGCACCAGCACAGCTCGGGGGCGAGCCGATGAGCGAAGCCAGGCGGGTGGGGGTCTATGGTGGCACGTTTGACCCGATCCACTTCGGCCATCTCGCAATTGCTGAAGAGGCCCGGGTGGCGCTCGGCTTGCACCTGGTGCACTTCATTCCCGCGGCTCACCAGCCGTTGAAAGGCGCTGCCGCAGGCGCGCGGCCCGAACAACGGCTCGCGATGGTGCGCCTGGCCTGTGCCGATAATCCCGCCTTTGTCCCCGATGACCTCGAGCTCCGTCGCCCGCCCCCCTCGTATACGGCCGATACCCTGGAGTTGCTGCAGCAGCGCTTTGGCCCGGCGGTCGAACTCTGGTTTGTGCTTGGCGCCGATGCGGCGCGTGACCTGCAGCGCTGGCGGCGGGTTGCCGATATCCTTGCCATTGCCCGGCTGGTGATCGTCGGGCGCCCGGGGTACCGGCTCGATCGCGATGCCCTCGAAGCTGCACTGCCCGCGATGCGCGGTCGCTATGTCCTGCTCGATGGTCCGGGGCTCGATCTCTCCAGTACGATGTTGCGGCAGCGTCTGGCCTCGGGGCGCCCGGTGCGCTACCTCTTGCCCGAGGCCGTGCGGCGGTACATCACCGAGCAGCAGTTGTATCGGAGCGACGAGCCCAATGGCTGACGCGCCCACCCGGCTCCTGGCCGATACGGCAGCCGGCTGGGGCCTACCGCTCAGCGATGAACAGCTGCGCCAGTTCGCGCGCTATGCCGACGAACTGCTCGCGTGGAATGCCCATACGAACCTGACAGCGATCACCGACCGTGAGGCGATCTATGTGCGCCACTTTCTCGACTCGCTGGTGCTCGCCCGCTTCTGGGGCGCCGGCCCCGCATCGCTCGCCGATATCGGTACGGGTGCTGGCTTTCCCGGCGTGCCGCTCAAGCTCCTCCGCCCGCCGCTCGCGCTGACCCTGGTCGACTCGGTGGGCAAGAAGACCGCCTTTCTGCGCCACCTGGTGGGCGCACTTGGCCTCGACCAGGTGCGTGTGATCACCGGGCGCGCCGAGGAACTGGGGCATGACCCGCGGGAGCGCGAGCAGTACGATGTGGTGACGGCTCGCGCAGTGGCCGACCTACGGGTGCTGGCCGAGTACGGGCTGCCGCTGCTGCGCGTCGGTGGCGTGCTGCTGGCCCCCAAGGGCGCCGAAGCGGTGACGGAGGCGGCCGCTGCCCGCCGCGCGTGCGCGTTGCTCGGTGGCGCGCTTGAGCAGGTGGCGCCCGTCGAACTCCCCGGCATTGAGCCGCGGGCACTCGTGGTGGTGCGCAAAGTGGCGCCAACCGACCCACGTTACCCGCGGCCCGTGGGCGTGCCGGCGCGGCGCCCGCTGTAGCTGCGGCGGGTTTGTGGAAGTGTATCCGGCGTGCTAGAATACCAGCGCATCTGCCTGGTCGCGCCCGGTTCCGTACGACGGTGTCGGACTCGAAGATATCCGCAAGGAGGAATCGACCATGTCTATCCTGGGCCGGATCAAGGATCTGATTAGCGCTAACGTCAACGCGATGCTCGACAAGGCCGAGGATCCGGAGAAGATGGCGAACGAGTATCTGCGCCAGCTCACCAATGAGCTCTACGAGGTACGTACCAGCGTCGCCGCTGCCATGGCGGACGAGACCCGGCTCGAACAGCGCCGGATCGCCAGCCAGGCCGAGGTAACCCAGTGGGAGTCGAAGGCCGAGGCCGCGCTCCGGGCCGGTGACGAGGAACTGGCGAAGGCCGCGCTGTCGCGCAAGGTCCAGGCCCAGAAGCTGGCTGAGCAGTATCTGGCCCAGGAGCAGGCGCAGGAGGAGCAGGTCAACGCTATGCAGGAGGCGCTGGTTCAGCTCGAGACGCGGATCGCCGAGGTGAAGGCAAAGAAGGAACTGATCATCGCCAAGAAGAACCGGGCGCAAACCCAGGAGGCGATCCAGCGTACCGCCCAGAGCATGGGCCGGATCACCGCAATGGACAAGCTCGACCAGCTGGAGGAGCGGGTGGATGACCAGCTCGCCCGTGCCGAGGCGATGGCCAAACTGGAGCAGGGCTCGCTGGAGGCTCGCTTCCAGAACCTGGAGCAGCAGACCGAGGTCGACTCGGAGCTCGCCGAGCTCAAGCGTAAGCTGGGCATGGCGTGAGGCGAAGAGACGAAGAGGCGATAGTAGCGCCGCTTCGCGTCACATACGACGGTAACCCGTAGAAGGAAGAACGGCCGGTCGGCGGAGCTGGAAGTATCAGCACGCGACGGGCCGTTCTCGTTTGTCTGCTCGGCGCGCGTCAGCGGGCGGCTTCGTAGCAGGTGCGGCAGCGGGCCTCGTAGAGTTCGAGGCCGCCGACGGCGATGGTTGGCGCGTCGGCGGGGGCCGGCCTGCCGTTGATCAGCCGCTGCGAACGAGTGGCGTAGGCCCCACAGCGGGCACAGATGGCGTAGAGCTTGTCCACCTGCTCGGCCAACGCCATCAGGTGCATCATCGCAGGGAAGGGTTCAGCTCGATAGTTCTGATCAAGCCCGGCGATGATCAGGCGCAGGCCGCGATCGGCCAGTTCCTGGCAGCCAGCGACGATTACCTCGGGCGGATCTTCGAGGAAGTGCAGTTCATCGAGCGCGATCACCTGCAGATCCTCAGCCCCGGCGATCACCTCGCTGATCGAACTGATCGGCACCGCTTCAAGGCGGGCGCCGGCGTGGCTGGCCACGTGCTGGCTACTGTAGCGCGTATCCAGGCGTGGGGTGAAGATCCGGCAGGCCTGGCGGGCGATGATCACCTGGCGCATGCGCCTGATCAGCTCTTCGGTCTTGCCACTGAACATGCAGCCGCAGATCACTTCGATCCGCCCGCCGGTACTGGGTCGTGTCATTGCGGTTGTTCTCCTCAAGGCGATCGCTGGTGCATGGATCAGCGCCCCCGCTGCGCGGCAATGCTCCGGGACCCCGGGCGGTGGCAAAGTCCTGGTTTTTGCACCATTCGCTACGCGCTGCGCGCTACCCCGGCCGTTCGGCTGAGCCTTCGTCCCGGCGGCTCAGGATGCGTTCGCGTTCCGACGTTGCCTCGGTCGGGCTCCGCGACCGGTTGGGCCCCGATATGCCGTGAGGCTGTGCTATACTCCGTTCTGGAGCGTGCGGTGTTCCATACGATCTGGACGCTGAGTATACCATGCTGTGCCCGGTCGGGCTGCGCAGGAGGGGCCATGAACAAGCAGATCTGCTGGCAGGCAAGTCCGGAGCTTGTTGCGCTGCTGCGCCGCTACTATGCGGGCGAGGCTGGCCTCTGGGGCGAGGTGCAGGCTTCCGTGCATGCCGAGTTGCTCGCCCGCGGCTTGTCGGTTATGCCACGCCATCTGCGTTTCCGCCGCAACGGCGATGGGTATGATGTTATGGTTGAGGACGCCGAAGAGTATCTGACTGGTTCGTAGGCAGGGCAGCGACCAGGGCAGACGCCTTGTGGCTGCGCCGCTCCTACGGTGTTGGTCTGGTGGGGTTTGGAGGTGGCCCAAAAACTCTGAACAGCCCTGGTGGTAAGGGCGCCCCTACTGGCGGTCGACGTATTGCTTGCGATAGTACTCCAGGTATTCGCCTGACTTGATTGGCCGCCACCAGGCCTCGTTGTCGACATACCAGCGCACCGTGCGTTCCAGGGCCTCGTCGAAGCTGTGGCGCGAGCGCCAGCCCAGGGCGCGTAGCTTTGTACAGTCGAGGGCGTAGCGCCGGTCGTGCCCTGCGCGGTCGACCACGTGCTCGATCAGGCTGCGTGGCTTGCCCAGCAGGTCGAGGATCTTGTGGGCCATCTCGATGTTCGGCGTCTCCACTTCGGTGCCAACATTGTAGACCTCGCCGAGTTGGCCGCGGTGCAGGACGACGTCGATGGCCTCGCAGTGGTCGAGCACGTACTGGTAGTCGCGCACCTGCAGTCCATCGCCGTAGATCGGCAGCGGGAGGTTGTCGATGGCGTTGGTCGTGAAGAGCGGGACCGCCTTCTCGGGGTAGTGGTAAGGACCGATGTTGTTGGAGCCACGGGTGGTGGTCACCGGGAGGCCGTAGGTGACGAAGTAGGCGTAGACCAGGTGCTCGGCGCCGGCCTTGCTGGCCGAGTAGGGGCTGCGCGGCTCGAGCGGGTCACCTTCACGGGAGCGTCGCGGTGCGGGGATGGCGCCGTAGACCTCGTCGGTGCTGATCTGGTGGAAGCGCTCTAACTGCTGCTCGCGGGCGATCTCGAGCAGAACCCAGGTGCCGTTGACGTTGGTCGTGACCACTGCATCAGGCGTCATGATCGAGCGATCGACGTGGGTCTCGGCGGCGAAGTTGATGATGGTGTCGATGTTGTGCGCGTGTACGGCGGTGCGTACCGCTTGCATATCGCAGATGTCACCGTGCACGAAGTGGAAGCGGGGATTGGCCGCCACCCGTTCCAGGTTCTCGCGGCGGCCCGCGTAGGTCAGCTTGTCGAAAACAACGATGCGGTAGTCGCTGTATTGCTCAAGCATGTAGTGGACGAAGTTGGAGCCTATGAAGCCGGCTCCACCGGTGACCAGCAGGTTGCGCATGCGATCTCCTCAGGGATGCGTGAGGCGATGAGACGATGAGGCGATGAGGCGAGCCCATTGCCTCATCGTCTCGCGTAAGACGGTAACACTCCTCATCACTCATCACTCATCACTCATCACTGGCATCGGGTAGCGAAGCGGGCCGCTCGCTCACGGGTTTTGGGGCTCAGCGGTGGTTGAACCGGGGCTGAGCGTCTCGTTCCTGTCCCGTGATTGCTCGGCCAGGCGCCCTTTGTAGGCGATCAGCGCCGTACGCAACTCCGGGTTGCTGGTGGCAAGGATCTGGATGGCGAGCAGCCCGGCATTGCGGCCGCCACCGATGGCGACCGTGGCGACCGGCACGCCGGCGGGCATCTGCACAATCGAAAGCAGCGAGTCGAGGCCACTGAGGGCCTTGCTCGGCACCGGCACGCCGATCACCGGCAGGGGCGAACAGGCGGCCAGCATCCCGGGCAGGTGGGCCGCACCGCCCGCGCCGGCAATAATGACCTGCAGCCCGCGCTCGTGGGCGGTACGCCCGTACTCGATCATGTCGAAGGGGGTGCGGTGGGCCGAGACGACCCGGGCCTCGAAGGGGACCGCGAACTCCGTGCAAACGTCGATGGCGCCCTGCATGGTGGGCAGGTCGCTGTCACTGCCCATAACGATCCCGACCAGTGGTGCCATAGATGTGCCCTGTCGCTGCGGCTCAGAGGTCGACCAGGTCGGCTGCGCGGCGGGCGACTTCCTCAGCCGCGGCGAGGCTCTCGCCCAGGACGGTGACATGGCCCATTTTGCGGCCGATGCGGGTCTTGCGTTTGCCGTAGAGGTGCAGGTGGGCGCCGGGCACGGCCAGGGCGGCGCGCAGGGCATCGCGGCCGACGGTGCCGCTGCGCCGCCCGAGCAGATTCACCATCACGGCTGCGGGGGCGCGCATCGTGGTGGAGCCGAGCGGCCAGCCGAGCACGGCGCGTAGATGGTTCTCGAACTGGGAGGTGACGCAGCCCTCGATGCTGTAGTGGCCCGAATTGTGGGGGCGCGGTGCCATTTCGTTGTAGAGCACGCGCCCATCGGGGAGTTCAAACAACTCAACGCCGAAGATGCCGATGCCATCAACGGCCTGCACTGCGCGCACGGCAAGCTCGGTCGCGGCGGCGGCCTCCGCGGCGGGCATTGCCGCCGGGGCGCGTACAATGTGGCAGATGTGGTCCCGCTGCACGGTTTCGACCACCGGGTAGGCCCGTATCTCGCCATCGCGCCCACGCACCACCATCACGGCCAGTTCGCGGGCGAAGGGCACCCAGGCCTCCACCAGCAACTGGCTGCCACCCTGGGTCAGCCGGTCCCAGGCCGGCGGCACGGCGGCGGGGTCGCGCAGGGTGGCGTTGCCATAGCCGTCGTAGCCATTGCGCCGCGCCTTGAGCACCATCGGCCAGCCGAGCGTCTCGGCTGCGGCCAGCACCTCCTCCGGGGTTGCCACAGACTGAAAGGCGGGCAGGGCCAGCCCGGCGGCGGCGATCCGCTCCTTCTGCCAGAGCTTATCCTGGACCACGCGCAGCGTGGCGGCAGAGGGATAGACGGGCATACCATGGGCCTCGAGGCTGGCGAGGATGGCGGCGTCGACAAACTCATTCTCGAGGGTGACCAGATCGCACTGGGTGGCGAAATGGTCGAGCGCGACCGGGTCGTCCCACTCGCCGACGATCTCGTGGCGAGTGAAGCGCCCGGCAGGGCTATCGGCGGCACGCTCGAAGATCGTCGTCTCGACGCCGAGCGCGATCGCGGCCTGGGTGAGCATCTGGGCGAGTTGACCGCCCCCGAAAATGCCGATGCGGATCATAGCGGCGCCATGATAGCCGTAGATGGCGCCGGGCGCAAGCCGGTTGTTCACGCCCCTGTGCACGCACCTGTCTACGCCGATCGGTTACCCTTGAGCATGTGATGTGAGCGAGCTGCTGCTAGCTCCGTGGCCAGGCGTCGGCATAGGAAAGGCGGGCAGAGCCGCGCGGCGAACCTGCGAGGCTGCCCCGCAGGCACCGGTCGGCAGGCTTGCGCTCAACTCAGGAGGGAAACAATGGCAATGATCCACCCGGAGACCGACCTTGGCCCCGTCGAGTTGACCGTGACGAGTCTTGAGCGCTCGATGCGTCTCTACGCCGACGTGCTCGGGCTCGTTGCACGCGACCTCGGCGGAGCCGAGCGTGCCGTTACGCTGTCGGCGGGGGGCGACCCGCTGCTGGTACTCTACGAGCACGCGGAGGCCCGCCCCAGGCCCGCCCGCTCCACCGGGCTCTACCACGTGGCCCTGTTGCTGCCCACCCGGCGCGACCTCGCCCGCACCCTTGCGCAACTCGCCCGCACGGGCTATCCCCTCACCGGCGCGTCCGACCACCGGGTGAGCGAGGCGCTCTACCTCAACGACCCGGATGGCAACGGGCTGGAGATCTACGCCGACCGCCCGCGCACAGCGTGGCCACGGGTGGGCAACGAAGTACGCATGACTGTCGACCCGCTCGACGCCAACGGGCTGCTTGCCGAGCTTGATACAGCCCCCTGGGCCGGGCTACCTGCCGGCACCGTTGTGGGTCACATACACCTGCACGTACGCGACCTGGGCGAGGCGGCGACCTTCTACGGCGAGGTGCTAGGCTTCGCGCTGATGCAGCGCTTCACGGGAGCGCTCTTCATGGCTGCTGGCGGCTACCACCACCATCTTGGCCTCAACACCTGGGCAGGTGCGGGCGCCCCGCCGCCGCCGCCCGATGCGGTCGGCCTGCGCCGCTTTACCGTGCGTTTGCCGGACGGCGAGGCCCTTGAGGCAGTGGCAGGGCGCCTGCGCGATGCCGGTGTGGCCCACGAGCGACGCGCCGACGGGCTGCACATGCGCGACCCCTCGCAGAACGCACTGCTGCTGTGCGCGCGCTGAGGTGCACCCGGGGCGGCGACAAGAGGTGGTATAATCCGCTGCATAGGAACGCCGGACGGCCCGCGCGCGGCCCGAGCGCCACAGGAGCTTTCGATGTCCACCAGTTCACGCAGTTCGCGCCGCCGCCAGCCAGTTCGCAGCCCACAGCGTCGCCCGAGCCCGGCGCGCAGTGTCGCGCCGCCGGACTACTCGCGGGACTACGCCTATGTGCGTCGTGATCTGATCCTGATCGCCATCATTGGCGGGCTGTTGCTCGCCGGGATGGTCGTGGCTGCGATCATCATTTAGCGCCTATCCGAAAGACCGCCCCTTCGATACGCGCTGCGCGCTACCCCGGCCTGAGCCGGGACGAAGGCTCAGGATGCGGCTTTTCGGCATGCCGAGTTATTCGGATAGGCTCTTAGTGCAGCGAACCACAATCGCACCATGTGTAGCGATAACGAAGGGGGCGGCCGTTAGCGGCCGCCCCCCTGATGTTCAGCACGATGATGCGGGTCAGGCTTCGTCCCCGTAGAGCTCCTTGAGCAGGCTCTGCTTCTGGGGCGGCTGGTTGCGCGCCTCGCGGCGCTTCTCCATATCTGCCTGGCGGGCCTGGGCGCTGCTCAGGCGCTTCATGAAGCGATCGACCTGGCCGGCGGTATCGACGATGCGCTGCTCGCCGGTATAGAACGGGTGGCAATTGGAGCAGATCTCGACGCGGAGACCACTGCGGGTCGAGCCGATCGCCCACTTCGTGCCGCACGTCGTGCAGACGATCCCGTCCATATGGTATTTGGGGTGGATACCCTGCTTCACCTGTGTGCTCCTCATTCGGGCGGCCGGCGAGGCGGCCCGTAGCCATATTGCTAATCGGCGCTTTCAACGGGCTGGCCCAGCGGGATCACGCTGACCATCTTCTGGCTGCGGGAGTAGGGCTGGAACTTGACCGTGCCCTCAACCATCGCGTAGATCGTATAATCGCGGCCCAGGCCCACATTCTTGCCGGGGCGGATCTTCGTGCCACACTGGCGAACGATGATATTGCCGGGGATCACGTGCTGGCCGCCGTAGGCCTTCACCCCCCGCATCTTCGGGTTGCTGTCGCGGCCATTGCGCGAACTGCCAACGCCTTTCTTATGTGCCATGCTCTCGCTCCTCTCGGGGCGCGGCAGGAGCCACGCTACTAAAAAGCTAGACAAGGATCGCGCTAACCTTCACCTGGGTGTAGCGCTGGCGGTGGCCGGTGCGGCGGCGGTAGCGCTTCTTGTTGCGATAGCGGAAGACGACGATCTTGTCGCCCTTGGCCACGCCAAGCACCTCGGCACGCACCTTCGCCCCATCCAGGATGGGCGAACCGACCTGTACCGCGTCGCCGTCGCCGACGAGCAGCACCTCGCCGATCTCGATCTGGCTGCCGGGCTCGGCCGCTTCGATCAGGTCCAGCATCAGCACCTGACCCGGTTCCACCCGGTACTGCATCCCGCGGTCACGAATAATCGCGTACACGTCTCTTCTCCTTTGAGCAGCTCCTCCGTCGACGGCGGGCCGCCTGACGTGCGCCGGTGCTGCGGGCAAAACGCGTTTGCAGACAACATGAAAACAGAGCGGCCTGACCGCCCTTAACCTGGCAGATTATAGCAGAGCCGGGGGCGGGTGTCAAACCGGGGAGACGGGCACCGGGCTTGCGCAACGTCCGCCGCCGGCGGTGGAGTATGGGGCAGCTACGCCGCCCGACAACGTGTTTTCTCGTTGGTTGGCGGCTACGCCGCCAGGACCAACGAGAAAAGCTGGGGTTTGGGGCTTGCCCCAGGGACGTTGCACAAACCCTGGTGGCGATCGATTCAGCTACGCAGCGCGATATGCAGCTCTTGCAGCTGGCGCTCGTCCACGGGTGAGGGCGCGTTGGTCATCAGGTCGACGGCCTGCTGGGTCTTGGGGAAGGCCATCACCTCGCGGATGGTAGGCTCGTCGGCGAGGATCATCACCAGGCGGTCGATGCCGGGGGCGATGCCGCCGTGGGGTGGGGCGCCATACTCGAAGGCCTCGAGCATGTGGCCAAACTGGGCCATGGCCGTCTCGCGGCTAATGCCGAGCAGGTCGAAGATCTTCTGTTGAATGTCGCGGCGATGGATACGGATCGAGCCGCCGCCGGCCTCATAGCCGTTGAGCACGATGTCATAGGCTTTGGCGCGGGCGCGGCCGGGATCGCTGTCGAGCAGCGGCAGGTCCTCGTCGCGTGGTGCGGTGAAGGGATGGTGGACGGCATCCCAGCGCTGTTCGTCCGCGTTCCACTCGAACATCGGGAAGTCCACGATCCAGGCGAAGCTGAGCCGGTTCGGGTCGACAAGGCCGAGGCGGCTGGCGAGCTCGCGGCGCAGCCGGTCGAGCGCGGCGGCCACCACGGCTGGTTGGTCGGCGACGATCAGCAGCAGGTCGCCGGGCTGTCCACCCATCCGCTCAATGATCGCCTCCAGTTCGCCGGGGCCGAGGTTCCTGGCGAACGAGGAGCGCACCTCGCCGCCGTCGGCCGGCAGGGCGGCCCAGGCCAGGCCACGGGCGCCGCCGACCCGGGCAAGCTCGGTCAGTTCGTCGATCTGTTTGCGTGAATAGCCGCCGCAGCCAGGGGCACGCAGGCCCTTCACCTGGCCACCCTGCTCCAGGGCGTTGCGGAAGACCTGGAAGGGGGTGTCGCCGAGCAGATCGTCCAGCCTCACCAGTTCCAGGTCATAGCGCAGATCGGGCTTGTCGGAGCCGTAGCGCTCGATTGCCTCCTGGTAGGTGAGGCGCGGGAAGGGGGTGCTGAGCGTCTTGTGCGGGACGACGGTGCGGCAGAGGGCGATGAAGAGTCGCTCGATCAGCTGCAGCACGTCTTCCTGGTCCACGAAGCTCATTTCCATATCGAGCTGGGTGAACTCGGGCTGGCGGTCGGCCCGTTGATCCTCGTCGCGGAAGCAGCGCGCGATCTGGAAGTACTTATCGTAGCCGGCCACCATGAGCAACTGCTTGAGTTGCTGCGGGCTCTGGGGCAGGGCGTAGAACTTCCCGGGGTGCAGCCGGGCGGGCACCAGGTAGTCGCGGGCGCCCTCAGGCGTAGACTTGATCAGGATCGGCGTCTCGATCTCGAGGAAGCCCTCGCGGTCGAGAAAATCGCGCATGAACTTGATCATGCGGTGGCGCAAAATGAGATTGCGTTGCATCCGCTCGCGCCGCAGGTCCAGGTAACGATACTTGAGGCGCAGGGCCTCGTCCTCGCCGCCCTCCTTGGAGATGTAGAGCGGCGTGGTGCGGGCGGGGTTGAGCACGCTGGCCTCCAGCGCCTCGAGTTCGACGGTGCCGGTGGCGAGCTCGGGGTTGACGGCCTCGGCGGGGCGGGGGCGCACCCGGCCCCGAACCTGCAGCACATACTCCGAGCGGGCCTCTTCGGCGACCTTATGGGCTGCGGCGGTGAGGCTATCGAAGACCACCTGGGTAATTCCATAGCGGTCGCGCAGGTCGATGAAGATCAACTCGCCGTGATCGCGGCGGCGGTGAACCCAGCCTGCCAGCGTCACTTCAGTGCCGACGTGCTCGTCGCGCAGCTCGCCGCAGGTGTGCGAGCGGAACATAACTTCTCCTGAAAACGAATGAGGCCTGGTCTTGCCTGGATGCGCCGTCAGCCGCAGCCGGACGCTGCCCCGGCGCCGCCAGGGCGTGAACGCAGGCGATCAGGGCCAATGTACGAACTCCGCGGCATTATAACACGCCGTGAGCGGACCGCCAGTCTGCTATAATCCAGGGGCACTTCTGTTTGTAGCCCGGTGGCAGATCATGGCGATGATGGAGCCGGCATCCCTGAGCTACCGACCTGTGGCCCCGCGCTCGGTCCGCATCCTTGGGGTGCGGGTAGACGACGTCACCGAGGATGAGACGGTGGCGCTGGTTGAGGGATGGCTCCAGGCTGGCGGCCCGCACCAGATCGTCACGGTGAACCCGGAGTTTGTCCTGGAGGCAGGGCGCAACCCGGCATTTGCTGCGGTCCTGGAGGGGGCCGATCTGGCGACGGCCGATGGTGCCGGCTTGCTGCTGGCGGCGCGCTACCTGGGGACGCCGCTGCGCGGGCGGGTCACGGGTGTGGAGTTGACCCACCGGCTCGCGGCGCTGAGCGCGCAGCGGGGCTACCGGCTCTTTCTGCTCGGGGCTGCGCCCGGGGTGGCGGAGGCGGCTGCCGCGGCGCTGCAGGCACGCTATCCGGGACTCTGCATCGCGGGGACGTTCGCCGGCTCACCCGCTGCGCGCCACGAGCCGTTTCTGCGCCAGGTGATCGCCGCGGCGCAGCCCCATATCTTGCTGGTAGCCTACGGCCACCCACGCCAGGACCTGTGGATCGCCCGTAACCAGCCGCACCTTCGCCTCCCGCTGGCCGTTGGGGTTGGCGGGGTCTTCGACTACCTCGCCGGGCGCGTGCCGCGCGCCCCGCGGTGGATGCGCCGGCTCGGGCTCGAGTGGCTCTATCGCCTCGTACGCCAGCCCGCCCGCTGGCCCCGGATCGTGGATGCGGTGCCACGCTTCAGCTGGGCCGTGGTGACGCGCGGGCATGGCCCGTAGCGCGCCCAATGCCTTGTATCTGCTAAGGAGCAGCCGTATGTCGCAGACGACCGCCGAAAAGATCGAAGAGCTTCGCCGCCGCCGCCAGCAGGCCCTCGCCGGCGACGCGCAGGCAATTGCGAAGCAGCACGAGCGTGGGAAACTCACAGCGCGCGAGCGCATCGACCGGCTGCTCGATCCGGGCTCGTTCGTTGAGCTCGACGCATTTGCCGTCCATCGCACCGCCGCCTTCGGTATGGATCGGCGCAAACCACTGGGCGACGGCGTCGTCACCGGGCACGGCACGATCGACGGGCGTCCAGTTTGCGTCTTCGCCCAGGACTTTACCGTCTTCGGCGGGAGCCTGGGCGAAGTCTTCGCCGAGAAGATCTGCAAGGTGATGGACCTGGCGTTGCGTATGGGCGTGCCCTGTATCGGCATCAATGACTCGGGCGGCGCGCGCATCCAGGAGGGGGTGGTCAGCCTCGGGGGCTACGCCGAGATCTTCTATCGCAATGTGATCAGCAGCGGCGTCATCCCGCAGTTCTCGATCATCTCCGGTCCCTGCGCCGGTGGCGCGGTTTACTCGCCGGCGATGACCGACTTCATCCTGATGGTCAAGGGCTCCAGCCAGATGTTCATCACCGGCCCCGACGTGATCAAGACGGTCACCGGTGAGGAGGTCGGCTTCGAAGAGCTCGGCGGCGCGATGACCCACAATAGTCGCAGCGGGGTGGCCCACTTCGCCGCTGATGACGAGGATGAGAGCTTCGAGCAGTTGCGTACCTTGCTTTCGTTTGTGCCCTCGAACAACATGGACGAGCCGCCGTACATCCCGCCGACCGATGACCCGGAGCGCGCCGAGGAGGAGTTGCAGACGCTCGTCCCCGACAGCCCGCGCAAAGCGTATGACATGGTCAGGGCGATCGAGGCGGTGGTAGACGACGGGTTCTTCTTTGAGGTGCAGCCCTACTGGGCGCGCAACATCGTGATCGGCTTCGCGCGGCTCGACGGCTTCCCGGTGGGCGTGGTGGCCAACCAGCCGATGCAACTCGCCGGCACGCTTGACATCGACAGCTCGGTGAAGGGCGCGCGTTTCGTGCGCTTCTGCGACGCGTTCAACATCCCGCTGGTAACCTTCGTGGATGTACCGGGCTTTCTACCGGGAACGCAGCAGGAGTTCGGCGGGATCATCCGTCACGGGGCCAAGCTGCTCTATGCCTACTGTGAGGCCACGGTGCCCAAGCTGACCGTGATCACGCGCAAGGCCTATGGTGGGGCCTACGACGTGATGGCCTCCAAGCACATTCGCGCGGACTTCAACTTCGCCTGGCCCACCGCCGAGATCGCGGTGATGGGCGTCGATGCCGCCGTGCGGATCATCTTCCGCAAGGAGTTGGCTGAGGCCGCTGACATGCAGCAGCGGCTGGCGGAACTGGTAGAGGACTATCAGAGCCGCTTTGCAAATCCCTATGTTGCCGCTGAGCGCGGCTACATCGACGCGGTGATCGAGCCGAAGGAGACGCGCCCGGCGCTGATCAAAGCCCTCAAGCTGGCGCGCACCAAGCGGCAGAGTATGCCCGCGCGCAAACATGGGAATATCCCGTTGTAGCGATCGGGGATTAAACGAACGCTGAATACGTACAGATGTTTGGCGGTGTTGGCGACGCGTCGCC
>DAOUBZ010000052.1:0-4880 GCA_034432515.1 Chloroflexaceae bacterium
ACGCGCTGCGCGCTACTCAGGATGCGTTCGCGTTCCGACGTTGCACGATACTGCTGGCAAACCCCGTTTTGCTCACGCCGGGTGCGCGGGCATCCCGCCCGCCTGCGGGCCGGAGCCGCGCCCGGCGGCTGGAACGTTGGGGTTGTACTGGGCGTCCCGCCCGCCTGCGGGCCGGAGGCCCGCGTACCCGGGTTTGCCAGCAGTATCTTTGCACGCGCCCTGGTCATTGGGTAGGGCTGCGTCAACGTCGCTGGCTCCCCGCACGACGGGGGACGGGCGTTGCCGCCCGTCCCCCGTCGCATCGTCCCGCATCTGCCGCTGCTACTGCGCCCAGAGCGGCCAGCGGTCCTGCGCGCTGTTGATGGTGAGTTGCGTGATCCGCCAGCTGTTGAGCGGCAGCGTGTAGATCTCGTAATCGCCGTCAACGTCGCTGGCGTAGGCGATCGACTGGCCGTCGGGCGACCAGGTGGGCGCCTCGTCGTTACCCGGCCCGCTCACCACCGCGTACGAGCCGCCTGTCGTCAGATCGTAGAAGTAGATGTCCCAGTTGCCACTCGCGTTGGCCGAGTAGGCGATCGTGCGCCCGTCCGGTGCAACGCGGGCGAAGCGGTCGTCGGTGCTGTTGTCGGTGAGCTTGCGCTGGTTCACCAGGCGCGCGAACGAGCCGCTCTGGCTGTCCTGGTCGTAGGCGAGGTCCGCGCGGTAGAGCTCGAAGTCGCCATCGCAGTTGCTCGCCCAGTAGAGGCTCCGCCCATCGGGCGACCAGGTCGGCGTCTCGTTGACGCAGCCGCCGGTGGTGAGCTTCAGCGGCATCGTCGTGATCTGCCCGGCGCCGACCAGGAAGAGCTCCTCGCCGCCCTCGCGGTTCGAGATGAAGACGATCTTGGTGCCGTCGGGCGAGTAACTGGCGTTGTAGTCGCTGACACCGGGGTTCGGCAGGAAGACGTCGAAGCTCAGCTTGCGCACATCAGCGTTCCAGGCCTTGTCGCCGTCGTACAACGCCACGGGGCCGAACTCATAGATCTGGCGGCGCTGGGGGTCCGCACGGCGCGAGTCGCCCAGCAACCGCAGCTGACCCGGGTCCCAGCTGCGCCGCCAGGAGAAGGCCACCGTTTCCTCATTGTTGAAGGTGATGCGCTGGCTGATGCCGGGGCCGTCGTAGCGGTAGAGCTCCCAGTGACGGCCGGTGTCGAGGTTCGAGGCATAGAGCAGCATGACGCGGGGCTCGGGCGCGGCCCAGGGTGTGCCCAGGTGCGGGTAGCGCCACTGGAAGTAGTGCTGGCCGACATTGCCCATCTCCACTTTGTAGCCTGCGGGGTTGCTCGGCACGTAGGTGAGGACACGCCGCTCGAAGAGTTGCACGAGCACGTCCTGCTCGCTACCGCCGATCTGCGCCCGCGTCCAGTAGGCGTCGGTGATCGGCAGACCCATGGCGAAGAGCCAGTCCACTACCGGGCCACGCCGCACCACGCCGTCGAAGATCGGGCCCTGCTGGTTCATGAACTGCCAGAAGACGCGCGGAATGTTGTGGCCGGTGATCGTGTTGTACTGGACGATCTCGGTCTCGGCGGTGGCGAGGTCGGGCCGCAGGCTGATGTTACCACCGCGATCAATCGACGCGGCGACCCGCTCGCCGAGGCGCTGAGGGTCGCGGTAGCCGTTGTCGATGGTGGCAACGCCGGCGAAGGCGGCGTACGCGGGGCCGGACGGGTTGGCGTTGCGCGGGTTGCCGGCCACGGGTACATCAGCGGGTTGGCGCTGATCGACGTCGAAGGGGTTGTCGCCAAGCTGGAGACGCCCACTCACCAGTTCCTTGACCAGCAGGCCGTTGGTGACGCCCTGATTGGCGCCCGTGCGGTCACGGGGGTTGTTCAGCTCCATGCGCGCCTTGTCGAAGTACTGTACGGTGCGCAGGCCATTCTCGCCCTGCCGGTAGAACTCGGCATAATCGAACCAGGGGCCTGGGCCCCAGTACCAGGTGCGGCCGGTGCGAACCATCTCGGAGTCCGTACGGCTCCAGACATGCGCGAAGCGCTCGTCGGCGAAGCGCGTGCGCATCCCATCAAATGGCGCCGCGCCGACGGATGCAACAACGCTCAGCGCAAGGGCGCCGATTACGAGCCCGGCGACAAGGCGCGCGCCGCGCCGGCGAAGCCATGTGGTATACATACGACCCTCCTTTGCTCGTATGGCTGCTGTGCCCCACAGCGACCTGTGTTGCACGTGCCGCCTGCGTGCTGGCCGCTGTGCCTCCAGTCTAGCGCGCGGGAGCCCGGTGGGGCATGAACGCGCCTTGCCCGCGGACTTGCCGCCTGCTGAGAGGAGGGTGAGAGCACTGTCAGGGACGAGAACGCTGCACTGGCCCGACCACTGTTCCCGGTTTCCGCTTCCCTCTGGTATCATAGGGCCATGGGAAACCGCCCTCAGTCGGAGAACCACCATGAACCAGCAGCAGCGGGCAATTGCGCGTTTGCGCCAACTCCTTGCCGACCCCGCCGCCAGCCCCACCGAGATCGCCGAGAGCTATGTGGGAGCGATCAGCGAGCAGTTGCTTCAGTTCGCCCGGCAAGCCTACGCCCGCGACGGGCGCGGCGTGGTCGAGATGGATCTGCGCGGGCTGGATCTGCGTACCGCCACCGGCAGCGCGCCCATCGCCTACTACCCGGCTGACACCGAGGCCGCGGAGTGGCCACCGAACCTCGACGAGGTGCTCGCCAGCTACGATCCCCAGCGCGAAGCGGTCGTCCTGCTGCTGCAGGACACCAGCGGGCCGCTGATCTATGTGTTGGAGTGACCGCGTGACGGGCTACACCTTCCCCTCACCAGCGGTGGGCGCCCGGCCGATGATGCGCCGCACCAGGGCCAGTTCCTCGGCGCCGATACCGCCCAGCGCCCAGAGGGCCAGGCCATAGGCCAGCGGCGCGCCGAGCGCCGCTGCCAGGCTGCCCGGCCAGCCCGGCAGCGGGCCGCCTGGCCAGTCCGGCACGATCGCGCGTAGCGCCAGCATGGCCGCACCCATTGCCAGCGCAGCCGCCGCGGGACGCCAGAGCATGGCCAGCAGGGGCGGCGCCAGGCCCTCATCGCGCAGCAGCGGCAGGAAGACCAGGTAGAGCACCAGCTCGGAGAGGATGGTGATCGCCGCGGCGGCATAGAGCCCCCAGCTCGGCGCGTTGAAGACCCGGGTGGCGATCGTCATCGCCACCAGGTTGGCCGCCAGGTTGAAGGCCGCGCCGATCACGAAGGCCCGGGTGATCGCCGCCTGCCGGTTCACGGCGATCAGCACGTACTGCAGCAGGCCGTTCACGAACGAGAGCGGCAGGAACCAGGCCAGAATGGCCAGGACCGTGATTGAGGGCTGGTAATCGGCGAACTGCGCGCGGGTAAAGAGCTGGATCAGGTCGTGGGCCAGCACCGAGATGCCCATCGCGAGGGGGAAGGCCAACAGCAACAGGATCTGCAGCGTGCGGTTCTGGGCCGCGGCGAGGCCGGCCCGCTCACCATCGGCGCGGCGCGCGAGTAGCGGGAAGACCGCGAAGGTCACTGCAGGCGGGATGATCAGCGCGATGTTGAGAATGGTGTAGGGCATATTGTACTGCCCCACGAGCCGCTCGCCCGCCTGGCCGCCGAAGGCGCGGATGATGAAGACATCGAAGCGGAAGAAGACCGCACTCAGCAGGTTGTTGAGCATCAGCGGCAGGGCCAACGGGACGATGCGGCCCATCGTCGCGAGATCCCAGACCAGGGCAGGAGCGGCGAAGCTGCGCCGCTGGAGCAGGTAGAAGATCAATGCGGTGGTCGTTGAGACGGCCACCGCGGCCCAGGCGAGGCCGAGGATGCCGAAGCCGAGCAGGATCACCGCCAGGCGAGCCAGGAAGTTCAGCGTCGCGGTGACCAGTTCCATCAGCGCCGGCACCTCCATGCGCTCGTTGGCGTTATAGAGGGCAGTGACCGCGCCGGAGTAGGCGCCGGGGATCAGCGTGAGCAGGAAGATGAAGATCGCACCCTGGCCAGACGGCGAGATCGGCTGCCCGAGCAGGGCGTAGGCCCCCACGACCAGCAACGCCACCGGCAGAGCCCCGGCGACGATCAGCAGCAGGCGCAGGGTCAGGGTCACGCCGAAGAGCCGCCCGGCCGAAGCAGGTGCGCGGGCTGCCTCACGGGTGAGCAGCACGCCCAGGCCGAACTCGGTGAAGATCACCAGGTACTGGCCCACCAGCAGAATGGCGAACAGATAGTCACCAAACGACGCGACATCGAAGCTCCCGACCAGGATGAAGAAGATCACCATGTCGAGGGCTTTGACCGCCAGACGCATGGCGAAGGTGACGCTGCTGTTCTTGAAGACGCGGCGCGCGGCGTTCTGCGGGTCGTCGCGGTAGAAGCGCCGCCAGAGCAGGGCGCCAAGACCGGCGAGGACGAGCAGGCTGGCGAGAGCAGCGATCAGCCAGGCAATCTTCACGGTGATTCCAGGTGATGGCTAAGGTCCGGTCACGATCCAGGCGCGGCGCCCGTCGCTCACCAGGTCCACGGCGCCATCGTTCTTCGGATGGTAGAGGCGTGGACTGTAGCGCCGCCGGTCGGCGTAGCTAAGCAGGGCCGGCGTGGGCGCTTCGTACGCTTCGCTAAAGACGATCGCCCGGGGCCTGAGCGTGGCGATGGCGGGCGTCTCGAGCGGGCGCTGCCACGGGTAGACCAGGAGATCGAGGGGGGCGCCGGCGGCCACCGTGGCCGCCGCATCGCCGGCGGGGCCGCCGGTGTGCAGCAGCGCCCGGGTGCGCCCGTAGCTGAGCAAGAGCACCGCCCCACCCGCGTCGCCGGGATTGGCCGCCAGCACCGTCAGGGTTGCGCCATCGAGCGCGAGGCGCTGGCCGGGGCGTAGG
>DAOUBZ010000053.1:0-7759 GCA_034432515.1 Chloroflexaceae bacterium
AAGGGGGCAGGGGGGTGAGGGCAAGCAGCGCATCAGGACGCCATCCGCCAAAAAACCTACCCCTGAGAGGGGTCCCCGCGTCCCCGCCTCATCGCGTCATCGCCTCCCCCCTGGCTGTGCCGGCAACACTCTGGTGCGGTGTGGCGTCTATTATGGTGTCGGAACCGATCGGCCGTCCGTCAAACCCGAAAGGAGCCGCCCTGCCTATGACCGCTATCAGCCTCGGGATCATTGTGGGCCTCATCGGCTGGTTCCTCGTCCGCTACATCGTATTCAGCTTCTACACCGTCGACCAGAACGAGCGCGCCGTGAAGACGGTCTTTGGGCGCGCCGAACGGCTGCCCGCCGAGGCGAGCAGCGAGGACCCCTTCGCCGAGTATCTGCGCCCTGAGGAGCGCGAGCGCTACCGTTATCCGCAGCTGCGCGTCATTCCGCCCGGCGGCCCCTACTTCAAGTGGCCGTGGGAGCGCATCTACAAGGTCTCGGTGGCCACCCAGACGATCAACATGGCCGTTGATCTGGAGGACCCGCGCGCCAACCACGGCGGCACGGTGCTCGAAGCAGTCACCAAGGACCAGTTGAACGTCGGGCTCAAGGGCCAGATCCGCTACCGGGTCTCCGAGCGCCATCTCTACGCCTACCTGTTCGGGGTGAAGAGGCCGGTCGTACACGTGATGGGCTACTTTGTCTCCATTCTGCGCGAGCGCATCGCCAACTTTGAGGCGCCGCCGCTGCCTAACGAGGCCGCGCTGGCCTCACAGCCGGCTGATGCCAGTGCGGTCAGTGGCGTGTCGATCAACGACTTGCGCAAGAACCTGCGCGACCTGAACGAGCACATGGACCGCGAGTGCCTCTCCTCTCCGGCGCGCTATGGCATCGCCCTTGATGCCTCGCTGATCACCGAGATCGACGCCCCGCCCGATGTCGAGTCGGCGATGGCGGCGATCAATACCGCCCACAACCAGGTCTCGTCGGACATCAGTCTGGCCCAGGCCGCTGCCGACCAGAAGATCGTCCAGTCGAAGCGCGCGGTGGAGATTGAGACACTGAAGGCCCAGGCCGAGGTGGAGCCACTGCTGGCGCTGGCCGAGCAGTTGCACCGGCTGCGGGCCAGTGGCCCCGGGGCGCTGGCCGCCTACCTGCGCAACGTGCGCCTGAATCTCTTCCGCCAGGCCGAGCGCGTGATCATGGAGGTGGAGCGATGACCAGCCTGTTGTTGTTCCTCGGCGCCGCGGGCGCGACGTTCATCCTCGCCTTCATCCTCGTGCCGCTGGTCATTGCGCTGGGTCAGGCGTTTGGCTTCTACACCGTGGTGCGCGAGGGCACCTGCCACGTTTACACGCTGTTTGGCTCGGTGCTGGGCGTGCTACGTGAGCCGGGGCTGCACATCCTGCCCGCCCGCTTCGGACCGGCTGCGTTTATCGTCAATCTCTTCGGCAAGTGTACCGTGCTGGATATGCGCCTCGACCAGCGCTATCTGCGCAGCCAGCCGGTAAACTCCGAGGAGGGCGCGCCGATGGGCATCGGCGTCTGGTACGAGATGGCGATCAGCGACCCGGTCGCCTACCTGTTCAAGAACGCTGATCCGCAGGGCTCGCTGGCGGCCAATGTGAGCAACGCTGTGGTGCGCACGCTCAGCAATATGCCGCTGGCCGAGATGCTCGAAAACCGCCACGCCATGAGCCAGGCGGTGCGTGCCGAGGTCTCGCCCAAGTCGATGGAGTGGGGCTACAAGCTGGGCTCGGTCTATGTGCGCAAGGTGCACTTCCGCGACGCCGGCATGATCCGCCAGATCGAGGCCAAGGTGGTCAACCGGCTGCGCCAGGTGACCTCGGCCATCCTGCAGGACGGCGCGAACCAGGTGAGCATCATCACCAATACCGCCGAGCGCCAGGCGGCGATCGCCTTCGCCCAGGCCCAGGCCATCCGCCCGCAGATCCTCGGCGCGGCGCTGAACCGCATCAGCGTCGACCGCGAGGTCTCCGACGCGCTGTTCGCCATCCTCGAGCTGCAGAACATCAGCGAAAGTGGCGCGCGGGTGACCTTCATCCCCAGCAGCGGCGAGACGCAGCTGCTGCCCGACCTGCTCGCCGCTGCGCCGTCGTTGCCCGGGCGCGATACGACCCCGCTACGCTCGGATGGGAGCTAGATGCAATCAAGCTAACGCCGGCTCGGGCGTCTCCTGCGCCTGAATGGCGGTGATCGCGACCGTGTTGACGATGTCCTCGACACTGCAACCGCGACTGAGGTCGTTCACCGGCTTGTTCAGGCCCTGGAGCACCGGGCCGACCGCGATCGAACCGGTTTCGCGCTGGACGGCCTTGTAGGTGTTGTTGCCAGTGTTGAGATCGGGGAAGATCAGCACCGTTGCCCGGCCCGCGACCTGCGAGCCGGGCATCTTGGTGCGCGCGACATGCTCGTCGACAGCGGCGTCGTACTGCAGCGGCCCTTCCAGCAGCAGATCGGGGCGGCGGGCCCTGGCCAGTTCGGCTGCGGTACGCACCCGCTCGACCTCCTCGCCCGACCCGGAGGCGCCGGTGGAGTAGGAGAGAATGGCCACCCGCGGCTCGATGCCGAACAGTTGCGCGGTGTCGGCCGAGGCGATCGCAATGTCGGCCAGTTGCGCCGCCGTCGGTTTGGGGTTGATCGCGCAGTCGCCGTAGACCAGCACGCGATCCTCAAGGCACATAAAGAAGACCGACGAGACGATCGAGATCCCGGGGCGGGTCTTGATGATCTGCAGGGCCGGGCGGATCGTGTGCGCCGTGGTGTGGACCGCACCCGAAACCATGCCGTCGGCATGGCCGAGGTGGACCATCATGGTGCCGAAGTATGAAACGTCGAGCATCAGGTCGCGGGCCTGCTCGCGGGTGAGGCCGCGGTCGCGCCGCAGCTGGTACAGCTCCTCAATGTAGGTTTCGAGCTGCGGCGAGGTGGCGGGGTTGATGATCGTCACCTGGCTCAGATCGAGCTCGATCCCCAGTCGATTGACCAGCGAGCGGATCTCCTGCGGGTCGCCAAGCAGGACGAGCTCGGCGATCTGCTCGCGCACCAGGATGGCGCTTGCGCGCAGGATGCGCTCCTCGCTGCCCTCGGGCAGCACAATCCGCCGCCGGTTGGCCCGCGCCTGCTGGGCGAGGTTGTAGAGGAACAGCCGCGGCGAGAT
Organism: Chloroflexaceae bacterium; assembly: GCA_034432515.1. Lineage (GTDB taxonomy): Bacteria > Chloroflexota > Chloroflexia > Chloroflexales > Chloroflexaceae > JACAEO01. Next base: position 3,167 of record DAOUBZ010000053.1, read on the forward strand.
GCCCCGTGGCTCGACCTCGCCGTAGCGCCGCTCGAGGGCCGCCCCATCGATGAACTGCGCGCAGAGTTGCAGGCCAAGCTCGATCTTGGCTGGCGTATCGGTCGTGATGTACGACTTGACGTGGTACAGCTCGGTGGCGGCCTCGTAGGTGTCGCTTGCCACTGCGACCACCGGCGGGATCTCCTCCAGGCCGTCGAGCAGGCGGGTTAGCACCGCCGAGGGCCGCTGGTCGGCCGTCAGCACGATGCCGGCCAGGGTCGGGTAGTTCGCCGAGTGATTGGCGAGCACCGCGCTCAGCAGGATGTCGCCCCGGTCGCCGGGTGTGACCAGCAGGGCGTGGTCGCTGAGTCGTTCGAGATAGTGCTCCATCTGCATAGCGACGACCATGACGCGCGTGGCCTGGCGCTCCAGCTGGTTGTGGCCGTAGAGCACCTCGCCATTGAGCTGCTCGGCGATCTCGCGCATGGTTGGGCTGGCCAGCACCGGGTCGGCGGGCAGCACAACGACCTGGCCGTCGTCGAGCTCGAGGTCGCGGGTGAGCGCCGCCTGCACCTCGTCGCGGCGGGTGGGCTCGACCTTGTTGACCACCAGCCCGACAACCGGGCAGCCCCTGGCGCGAAAGGCCGCGCGGGCCTGGCGCAGCGTGCCGGCCACGTCGTCGGCGCTGCGTCCCTGGCCGCTGGTCAGCAGCATCACCGGGCTGTCGAGGCTGCGGGCCAGCTCGACGTTGAGGTTGAACTCGAAGTGGGGCGCCTCGTGATGGCTGTCGGAGCCCAGGCAGAGCACGAAGTCATAGCGCCGCGCGAGTTGCTGATAGGCGGCAATGATCTGGTTCAGGAGTTGGTCGTAGCGATTGTGGGCCAGCAATTCATCGGTGGCCGAGGCGGTCAGCGCGTAGCTCTCGCGGTAGGCCTGGTCGAGGCGGAAGTGGCTGAGCAGCAGGTCGATCGTCTTGTCGGGCCGCAGCGCGGCCTCATCACGGATCACCGGCCGGAAGACGGCCACCCGCCGTGTCTTGCGCAGCACATAGTCGAGAATGCCAAGCGAGAGCAGCGACGTGCCTGCGTGCCGTTCCATCGGAACCAGGTAGAGTGAGCGTGCCATCAGCGCTCCTTTCGACACCGTGCGGTCGAGGCGTCGCTGTGCCGGTCGAGGTGCGGTGTCCTGGCGCGCGAGCGCCGGTAGCGTATGACAAAAGTTCGCCGCTTCCAGCACCCATCGATATGGCCTGCGGCCTGCGCAGTAGTCTGTTTACAGACGACTCAGGGGCCTTGACGGCGGGCCGCCAGCATGCTACCGACGCGCTGGCGGGCGCGCAGCCGATGTGCCGCCACGAACCGCGGCCATTGTAGTGCGCCGGGCCGCTGTGGTCAACGTATTCCCCACGGGAATAGCCAAAAGCCGTACCTGGTCTCGTTCAGCATAGTGCACAGATTTGCCAGGATGTCGTATGATTAGCTTTGTGCGCTGCGCGGGCATCCTAACGTCTGCACTGACCTGCTGCTGGCATGGTGCCGGCTGGTGTGCCCCTGAGCGATCGACGAAAGGAGACGCCGATGTCATCACGTTCGTCACGTCCGCCGCTTCGTGCCCTGCTCCTGGCCCTGGCCCTGGCCCTCACCCTCGGTGGTGTCCTCACTGCTCGTTCCGCACCTTCCCCCTTCGTGACTGCGAACAACATCGTGCTCCAGCAGGGCCAGACCCTGCCGGTCTTGCGCCTGAGCGCCCCCAGTGTTACGGGTGGTTCGACCTCGGACCTCTCGCAGCGCTTCAGCAGCATCTACAACCGCCAGGAGGTGGCCAGCGAGCGTTACCTGGGCAACCTGCGCTACACCGTGCCCAACACCGATACCACGTCGTTGTTGACTCGCTACGGCGCAAGCGGCGGCTTCTACGCCTTCAATGTGGAGGAGCTCGGCCGCGAGACGCCCCGTGGGGCGATCGACCGGGGGCAGGCCGAGCGGTTGGCCTGTCTCTTCCTGGTGCTAAACGACTTCATGGATCGCCAGGGCAACCTGCTAACCGGTCCGCAGAGCCCGCAGGGGGTGAGCACGCCGAACCCGCAGGGCTGCGATTTTAACCCCAACCCGCAGAACCCGCTCTACGAGACGAACCTGATCCGGTCCACGACGCTTTCCGCTAGCACGCCCAATGCCCCGGGAACGGAGCAGACGGTTGGCGTGGTCGTTCGCGTGCCGATGAACCTCAACCTGTTCAGGGATCGCCAGAACGGTACGCTGCCACCACTCGGCGGGGCGGGCGGTCACCTCTCGCTGCTCTTCAACACGACGGCCCAGGGCAACGCGCCCAGCCTGGACTCGTCGGTGCCCGGCCTGGCGGCGGTGGCGATGCCCTTCTTCAGCCGTCAACTCGACCTGCTTCGTGAGGTGCCGATCGCTGACCCGAACGTGCTGCGCGCGCAGGTGCAGCAGCGCGTGGCTGCCTCCTACCCCGGCGCCACGAACATCAACGTGCCCCCACCCGAGAGCTACTACAATGTGCTCGACGCCGCACAGGAGCAGCGCATCCTGGAGCCGGTGCTCGCGTTCGAGGGCATTGAGGTGACCGTGGGTGGCGAAACGATCGTCCTGCGCGACATCGTCGTGCCGCTCGCCCAGTCGGGGCCGGGCGGCTTCGGCCCGCTGGTGAACATTACCGCCCCGGCCAGTGGCACGCGCTTTACCCCCGGCGCGGCGGTAACGCTCCGGGGTGCGATTAGCGAAGGCACGGCGCCCTACAGCTACCAGTGGTTTACCGGCGAGGGCGAGTCGCTGAGCGCGCCGAACGCCCTGCCCGCAGCGGGTACGGTCGAGCTTACGACGCGCAATCTGCCGGTGTTGGGCAAGGCCGGCACGCCCGACCCGGTCAGCGTTGTGCTGCGGGTGACCGATGGTGAGGGCGTGATCCGCGAGGCCCAGGTTAGCCTGACGCCCAGTGTCGCCCCGTCGCTCTACATCCCGCTACTCGCGGCCAGCCGGGGCGCCACGCCCGTGGCGGTGCCGGGCGATGCGCAGCCTGGCGCGGAGGGCGCGGCTAGCGCCGAGGCGATCCTTGCCCAGTCCGGCTACAGTTTCGGCATCGAGGCGAACTGGGACTACCCGCCGTTCGGGCCGGGCGGCTCGGACCTGCCGGGGGTCGTCCCTGACGCTACCGGCTTCCGCAGCGGCATGCTGAGCTACGGCTATAGCCAGCGCTTCTACTGGGCCAACGGTTCGGCCTGGGAGCGCGACTGGCGTGACTGTGGCCTGAGCGGCTCTGACTGCACGTACGGCGTGGACCGGGCCGACTTCGTCTACTACGCCGGCCACGGTGGCCCGGGTGGCATCTCAATGGCCTCCAACAAGGATAGCACCTGGTTCACCGGCACCAATGCCCGCTACGCGACGCTGCGCTGGGCCGGCTTCGCCTCGTGTCAGACCCTGCGGGTGCAGGGCTACGCCGCGGGCAGCGAGCCGATCCGCAAGTGGTTCGGCGCCTTCCAGGGCGCGCACATGCTGCTCGGCTTCAACAGCAACATGGCCGACGTTGCCTTCGGTGGGCGGCTGGTCGATAACATGCGCATGCCGAGCTTCTTTGGTATCGACTTCCCCTGGGCCCAGTTGACGATCGCCCAGGCCTGGGTCAAGACCGCCTTCGACATGAACGCCGGCAAGCCGGCCTACATCTACGCCCGGAGCACCACGGTCAACCCGCTCAACAACAAGCTGCCCAAGCCAGGGCAGGCCATGCCACCCCGTCCGCTGCCGGTCAATTCATACCACTGGGTCTGGTGGGAGTTCTAGCATACGACGGATGGCGTCTTGATGCGCTGCTTGCCCTTCCCCCCTGCCCCCCTCTTCCAGCCTGGGAGAGGGGGGTATGTTGTCGGCGTTGCGATGCGCCAGCGGAGCTGGCCCATCGCAACGCCAGATTCTGGCCCCCTCCCCTGCCTGGGGAGGGGGTAGAAGGGTGGGGTATATGGAGCCCGGGGGCGCAACTCCCAAAAACCTTACACCTGAGAGAGGTCAGGAAGGGGGCGGGTTGGCGCAAAACCGTAACTGGTCACTTCAACCCGAGGATCTCGCGCGCGGCGCGGCGCCCCGAGAGCAGCGCCCCGTGGACGGTGGCGGGGTGCTCGACGCTGGTGTGCTCCCCGGCGAAGAAGAGCCGGCCGTTGAGCGGCGCGGCGAGGGCCTGGCGATCGGCGGGGGTGGCGCCGGGCGGCACGTAGGAGTAGGAACCGCGGGCGAAGGGATCGGCGGCCCAGCGGGTGCGCAGGAAGCCGGTGGGGTCGGGGATCCGCGGCCCGTACATGGTGCGCAGCGTGTCGAGGGCGGCGCCGACGAAGGCGGCATCGGACATAGACTCGCTGGTGCGCCCATAGGCGGCGGCGTTGAAGGCCAGGAGCACCGGCGCGCCGGTGTAGAAGGCCAGGTTGAGCCATTCGGCCCATTCGCCCTTGCGACTGGCCATGTAGCCCAGGAACTCGTACTCGCGCGCCCAGAACACCCGTGGAAAGCGCAGGTAGAGCTTGTTGAGCACCCCGCTGCCCAGGCGCATGGCGGCCCGGCGCATCGGCGCGGGCAGGTCGGGGACGAAGCGCACCGCGTTGGC
>DAOUBZ010000054.1:0-4150 GCA_034432515.1 Chloroflexaceae bacterium
CGGCCAGGGTGCTGGCCGGCGCGCCTGCACACAGCGCCGCGGCACCGCCCGCGGCGAGCACCTCGCGCCCGAGCAGGCCGAGGCGCACCTGGTCGGTCAGCGGGGCGCCCGGGGTTGCGTCGGGCGCCAGTTCGAAGCGGGCGCGCTCGAAGTACTGCACGGTGGTGGGCACGCCCGTCTGGGGGTGATCCTCGTTAAGCGCACCAGAGATCGGATAGCCGAAGACCGCCAGGCCACCGAACTGCTCGTAGAAGGCGCGGAAGCGCGAGTCGGCGAAGGCTTCCGGGGCGGCCAGATCGACGCGCCGCTCAGCAGGGACGCCGGGGTAGCGCGCGGCGAAGGCCTGGGCGCCGAGCTGCGTGCCGGACACGCGGAAGGGCCAGGGCTCGGCGGCGTGCCATTCGAGGCGCTGGCGCTCGGTGTAGAGCACCGGTACCGTGGTCGTACAGTCGCCGGCGGGCTCGCGGGTGACGGGTCCCAGCGGCAGGCCGAAGACGGCGATCGCATCGGTGAGTGGACGGGGGGTGGTGCCGCCAAGGCTCACGTAGTGCTGGGCGAAATCGCCGCTGATCGGCACCTCGGGGGCCTCGGCCAGGCGCACGGCGGGGCAGACCTCGACGATGGCGCCGGGTTCGGGCGGAACGGGCGGCAGCTGGCGCAGGCCGGCGGGGTCGCGCATGATCGTTCGTACGTGGGCGATCACGTCATCGGCGCTGCCGGGCAGGATGGGCGCCGGGCGCGTATCGCCGTCCACGTGGATCGTCGGCAGATACCGATAGCCGGTGACGCGCACCTGGCCATCAGCACTGCGCGCCAGGCCGACGTAGAAGATCACCGAGGTGGCCGCGAAGGCCTCGGCCTGAAAGGCACCCTGCGAAGCCAGGAAATTGGCCAGCGAGTAGATGACGAGCGCCTTGCGCCCGCCAACGTCGAGCACATCGACCGGCTGGAGCGTATGGGGCTGGGCGCCGAGGATCAGATCGGCGCCGGCTTCGGCCATGCGGCGTGCCGCGTCCACCTGGCTCTCGTGGGGGTAGAACTGGTACTCGAAACCGAAGTGAGCCGCGACAATCACCAGGTCGGTCTCCTGGGCGGCCTGGGTGATGGCGTCGAGGATACTCTGGCGCACACCGCCCTGCTGGCCGTACGTGCTGGAGTCGTAGAGCAGATTGACCTGGCCATAGGGGTCGGGGATGCCGTTGGTGCCCCAGGTGGCTGAAATAAAGCCGATCGTGATCTGGTCCGCGCCGCGGGTGAGCGTGAGCGGCAGATAGGGGGGGCGGACGGCGCCGCTGGCGGCGGTGCCGTGCTGCAGGATGCCGTTGGCCTCCAGGACACGCAGGGTAGCGTCGAGACCCTCGGGGCCACGGTCGAGGATGTGGTTGTTCGCAGTGGAGACGACATCGATCCCGGCGTTGCGCAGAGCGGTGGCGAGGGCCGGGTTGAAGTTGAAGAGCGGGTAGCCGCTGATCGGCGAACCCTCCAGCATAGCGCCATCGAAATTCGTGTAGGCAAGGTCGGCGGCCTGGAGGAAGGGGCGCACATAGTCGAAGAGCAGGTCGTAGCCCTGGGCCTCGCCCACCGCCTGGATGTTCTCATGGGGAAAGGTATCGCCCGTGGCCGCCAGGGTGAAGTGGGTCTCCGAACCATCGTCGGGGCCACACATATTGGCGGCGAGCAGCGGCTGGTCGAGCCCGTCGGCGCGCTGGGCGTGAGCTGGCGGGGCCAGTGGCGCCGAGACGAGCAGCGCCACCAGGATGAGCAGCAGAGCAACGAGTGAGGGGCGAGCCATGCGCGCCTCCTTCTCAATAATGATACATTTGTGCTATACTACCACAGCATTGGCCAGCGAGTCGCAAACTGCGGGTAGAATAGCAGGGCCTGGGCAACGTCTGCCCCACCGCGGGGGGCGGCGTAGCGGCCCCAAGGGTTGGTTGTTCGGTGGTGTGGGGCTTGCCCCGAACAACATTGCATAAGCCCAGGGTAGAATAGGGGCTAACGCAGGAGCGTTGGGCCAGCAGCAGGGAGCCCCGATGCCGTTGCGGTCCATCAAGACGATCATTGTGCTGCTGTGCGCGTCGCTCGGCGTGCTCTACCTGGCTGCACGCGCGTCGGGTGCCCAGACGACGGTGCTCTCGCGCTGGATGCTCACGGCGGCGGTGGCTGCTCAGCAGGCCGGTGAGGGCCTGTCTGGCCAGGCCGAGGCAAGGCCGCTGGCGGGCCTGGCCCTGCCGGTGCCTGTGCCCGGTGAGCAACTGGTGACCTTTAATCGTGACAGTACGCTGCACGACAGTGTGGCCGGCGGCCTGGTGGAGTACTACCGGCGCCCCGTAGCCGGCGGTGAGCTGATCTACAGCGTGGTACGCCTCGACGATCGCGTGCACATCGAGGTGATCAATGCCGATGGGGCCATCCCCGGCAGTGACGCCGGTGGCGATACGATCTGGACCGATGGGCAGCGTCATCTGCGGCCGGTGGTCGAGATAGCGAACGCGCCCTACGCTGTTCGCCCCGGGATGGATTTGCTCTGGGCAATGGCCTTCGGTTTTCACGGCGCGGTGCGCACCTCCAACGAGGGCAGCGTGGTGATCAACGGGGTCGTACACCGGGTCAACGCAGGCCGCGGTGCGCTCTGCATTACCGCCGATCACCAGGCGCTGATCGGGCTGTTCGACGCCCAGCAACTCCAGGGTTGCTGGCAGGCGGTGGGCGGCGGGCCGGTCATCCTCTGGAAGGGCAAGATCGCCAACCCCGCCGTGACCGTCGCGACAGACGAGTTTCTGCCCTTCAACCCGCTCAACGAGGACTTCGTCCAGCTGGACTGGCGGATGACGATCTACAGCGGCACCTTTCCCAAAACGGCGGTCTGTGTTGGCACGTTGCCCGGCGGGCGGGCCTTCCTGGTGCTCGCCAACTCGGCGGGCATCACTGGTGTTGACTTCGCCCGGGCGCTGCGCGACATGGGCTGCCAGGACGCGCTCGGCGGCGACGATGACACCTCGACCCAGGCGGTCTGGCGTGGCCAGGCGCTCTGGGCCCGTGAGCAGCGTCCGGTCCCCGATGCGATTGGTGTGTACGTGCGCCATTGATCAAGGCATGGGTTTGACCTGGGCGGTCCGGTTCAACCGTTGCTCTATCGTCCTCCATAAGCGGTCGGTGGAGGGGTAGAGCTGTGGAGTTGCGGAGGTGAAGGCCGGATTGTCACACGGCTTTGAACCATACCTGGCACTCCGGCTCGGCCCTCACGACTGCGGCCCGTTCACCAGCTGATCGACCAGCATCTGCACCGCGCCGGGCGCGGGCAGCGTCGCATAGGGGTCATCAGGGATGCCGCCCTCGTAGACCATGTTCTCGTCGAGGGCGTAGCGTTCGACCAGGTCGGGCGAGTAGTTGCGGAAGGTCCAGGCCAGGCCGAGCATCTGGTCCAGCGAGAGGTCGGTCTGGATGTTATCGCGCAGGGCGCTGCTCAAGTCGGCCAGCATCTCTACCTGGCCGAGGATGTTCTGCTCGCGCACCCGCTGGATGATCGCCAGGATCACCTGTTGCTGGCGGCGATTGCGCGCGTAGTTGTTGTCCATGTGGCGCATCCGGCTGTAGATCAGCGCGGTCTCGCCGTCCATGTGTTGTGGTCCGGGGAGGAAGTGGGCGACCATGTAGCCATAGTCCATGGTCGGGTAGGCCGGGTCGTACAACTCTTGCTCGACGACGATATCGACCCCGCCGATGGCGTCGACAGCGCTGATGAAGGCGCTGAAATCGGTGCGCAGCACGTGATGGATGGGCACGCCGAGGAACTGGCTGACCGTGGCACGGGCGAGTTCAAGGCCGCCGCCCAGTTCGGGGTACAACTCGCCATAGACGGTAGCGGCGTTGATGCGTGACTGGCCGTAGCCGGGGATGTTCACGATCAGGTCGCGGGGCAGCGAGAGCAAGGCCACCCGCTGGCCGGCCGGGTCCAGGCGAACGATCATGATTGCGTCGGAGCGGGTCTGCCAACTCTCACCGGGGCGCCGGTCGCTCCCGAGCAGCAGCAGGTTGATCGGCTCGCTCGAAGCTGGCAGCACGCCGACGGTGGGCATAAGCGTGGGCAGGGGCGCGCCGCCGATGGCCGGCAGGCGGATCGGCGTGGCACTGGGCGGTGGCGGCGCGG
>DAOUBZ010000055.1:0-2378 GCA_034432515.1 Chloroflexaceae bacterium
GCTGCCTCCTGCCTTGACCGCTCGCTCCGTCCTCGCATCCTACCATACGGCGGGACCGCAGTTTACGACCTGGCTGGGACTGCTATAGAACTGCGGAGGTGCGGAGGTGTGTTCCTGGAGTATTGCGCAGAAAGGTTGACGCGACAGTACGAAGACGCAAGCGGCTCAGCGTCCTCTGCGGTAAAGAATCTCGCGGGCAGTACCGCAGAGCTTTTGCTCCTACCCAAATAGCCGCTCGGTCGCCACGTTCCAGCCGGAGATGATCGTGGAGGGGATAACTGCCTGCCCGCGGTAGACGTGCTCGGCGCGGTAGAGGCTGCCGGCCAGGGTGAGCAGTTCCACAACGCGGTGGCCAGGGTCGGCGATCCAGTACTCGCGCACCCCCGCGGCGGCGTACAGGTCGCGCTTCTCGCGCCGGTCGTAGCTGGCCGTGCCGGGGGAGACCACCTCTACCACCAGGTCGGGTGGGCCAACGATGCGCTGCGCGGTGATACTCGCCGCCCCGCCGTGGAGGATGACGATGAGGTCGGGCTGCACGATGGTGGTGGGGCCGAGTTCCACGTCAATCGGCGCCGCGAAGACCCGCCCGTGGCCCGCGGTCTCGACAAAGGTGAACAGATAGTGTGCCAGGCGCAATGAGGCGGCCTGGTGGTCAGGGGTGGGCGCGGGGGCCATACGAAGGTCTCCGTTGATCAGTTCGTAGCGCTGGCCGTCGTCGGGGAGGCGCTCGTAGTCGGCGACCGTCCAGCGCCCGCCGGGGGGTGGGGACAGGTGGGTGACCGGCCCGGCGATGGGGAGGATGTCGGTGCTCATAGGCGTGTCCTGGTGGGTGAAAGCCCGCGGGTCGCTCGATTATACACCCATGCGGCTTCGTCGCGCTGTGGCGGGATGAAAAAAGGATGCCGCAGCCCTCCCAGACCCTCCAGCAGGGCATAGCGAAACACGGTTTTCGCAACCCGAGCGGTCTTGCTGGCTTTGATCACCACCATGCGCCGCGTTTCAGCGTCCTCGGCAAGGTAGGTGTGGCCGAAGCCTCCCTGCTTGCTGATCAGCCGCCGGATAGTGTAGCGCTGGTGGATCGTCTCGCCGATCGCAAAGCTCATTGCTGCTGTGAGGAAGCAGGTAAAAAACGACTCTGAAAAGCCAGCCGTAGTGTAGCACAGCAAGCTCACGGCAAACGAACCAGCCTACTCCTTATCCGCCGCTGACAGCTGCAGCACCAGCCCCAGGCCGCGGCGGGTCACGATCAGGTTTCTGGCCGCCTGGGCATTGGCGGCACGCAGGCGCTGACGCAGGCTGGTGAGCTGCTGGTCCAGGGCGTCGCTGTCGCGGTCCGGGTCGTAGTCGCGGCCCCAGATCGCCCTGGCACACTGCGCCCGTGAGCAGACCTGGTCGGCATGCTGATGGAGGAAATACAGCAGGTGAAACTGGGTCGGGGTCAGGTCGACCAGCTGATCGCCAAGATAGAAGCGCATCGCGCGCTCATCGTAGCGCAGCCGGCTGGCCGCCACTTCGGTCGGGTCGGCGTCGTGGAACTGCAGCAGCGGCCGCGCGTTGCCCAGGCCGATCCGGTCATTGTGCCGCAGCAGCTGGGGCGCCGTGAGGTGCTGACCGTTGACGAAGGTGCCGTTGATGCTGCCCGCATCGCTGAGCAGGTAGCGCGGGCCGCTGCGCTCGACGCGCGCGTGCAGCCGCGAGACCAGCCGGTCGTGCACCCGAATGTCGCAGTCTGGCGCGCGCCCAAGGGTACAGACCTGTCCTGCGAGTTTGAAATTCGCCGGTGTGACCAGATCGTTATGCACCGCGACGAGTTCCCCGTAGGTTGCTGGCTTGTCCGTGCCCATCGCCTGATCCTCCTTTTTCCCAAAGGATACCATGCCTGCTCCAGCGCCACCATGGTAGGGGAGCTGTGGAGCGGTGGAGCTGAGTATCCACACAGCTTTTCGTGAGCTTGTTGAGGCTGGTGATGGCATATGGCCGGGCGTATGCTGGCCCTGACCCGGCGGCGAGCGGGCGCCATACGAAGGGAGGCGACGATGGTCTGGTGTTTCTTGAGCGGAGCGACCGTACTGACACTGCTTGGCGCAAGCGCGATCACCGTCGATCCGCGACGGGTTCGTATGCCCCGGCTCGCGCCGGGACGGCTGCTGCGCGGATGCCTCGCCGCGATCCTGCTGCTGATTGCCGCCCTGTTCGCCTGCCTAGCGTGGGTGCTGCGATGAGCGCCCGGGCACTGCTGGTGCAGGTCGATGGTACGCCCGGGTTTCCGACGCGTGGTATCGCGGGGATCGGCGTGGTGGTGCGCAGCCCGCGGGGCAATCTGCTCTGCACGCGCTGCCTGCGGGCGCCAGCCCACACCAACAACGAGGCCGAGTACC
>DAOUBZ010000056.1:0-8683 GCA_034432515.1 Chloroflexaceae bacterium
GTGGTGTTGGCGGCGTAGCCGCCAACACCACCGCACAAACAACCCGTGGGGCGTTGTACAAGCCCTATTCGAGGGTTGTGCATTCGGAGCGGCCAGAGATATGCTACAGTAGCAGGCCAGGTATGGCCGTATATGAGGGAGGAACGAGCGATGGCTGAGCTACAGGGCATTATCAGCGCCATGCTGACCCCATTCACCAGCGACGTGGGGCCGGTGGATTATGAATGGCTCCCGGCGTATCTGCGCTTTCTGGAGGATGGGGGGCTGCACGGCGTGCTGGCCCTGGGCACCACCGGCGAAGGCCCCTCGCTGGGCCTTGCCGAGCGTGAGCGAGTGCTCGACATCGTCCTGGCCCATCGCGGTAACCTGGCGGTGATCGCCGGAACGGGCTGTGCCGCGCTCACCGAAACGATCGCGCTGAGCAACTACGCGCTGGCCCGCGGCGCTGACGCCGTGCTGGTGATGCCGCCGTTCTACATCAAAGGCCCGAGCGAGACGGGCATCCTCAACTACTTCCGCGCCGTCGCCGACACGCTGCCGAGCGATGCCCGGCTGCTGCTCTACCACATCCCCCAGGTTACCGGCGTTCCGATTACGCTGCCGATCATCGAGGGGCTGCTCACGAGCCACCCCGGCCAGTTCTATGGGATCAAGGACAGCAGCGGCAACTGGGAGCACGCAAAGCTGTTGATCGATCGCTTCCCACAGCTGAAGATCTTCCCCGGCAGTGACCGGCTGATCAGCAGCGCGCTGGCGGGGGGCGCAGCCGGCGCGATCACCGCCCTGTCCAGCGCCTTTCCACAGCTGGCGCGGGCGATCTACGATGCGCATCACGGCGGCGGCGATGTCGCGGCTGCCCAGGCGCGCCTCGACGCGTTGCGCGCGCTGATCGATCCGGTGAACACGCCGCCTGCGCTCAAGACAGCCCTGACATGGACGAGCACGCTGCCCGAGACGAGCGTGCGGCTGCCGCTCGTTGCCCTGGCAGATGACGAGGTGGCAAGGCTGATGGCGACGTACGAGCGCGTCGTCGGGTAGCCTGTGGCTTAACCCTCATCGCCAAGACTGAGCCAGACCTGATAGACAACGCTCTTCTGGAGCCCTAGCTCGCGGGCCACGGCGCGGGCTGCCGTGCTGCCGTTGTAGCCCTGGGCGCGCAGCAGGCGCAGGCGCCGCGCGATCTCGGCCTCACTCGGCGGCTGCGCTGCTTCCAGCGGCGCCTGGAGTTGGTAACGGTCGCGTCTGCGTTCACTGCCGACTGGTCGCCCGGCGATCACCAGGGTGTACTCACCACGTGGGCGCTGGGTGCTGAAGTGGGTCACCATTTCAGCGATGGTGCCGCGCCGCAACTCCTCGAAGCGTTTTGTGAGGTCATTGGCGACGACGATGCGCCGATCGCCCAGCACCGCCAGCATATCGCTCAGCGCGTCGAGCAGGCGGTGGGGCGCCTCGAAACAGATCAGGGTGAAGGTGAGCTCAGCCATCTCCGCGAGGAGCGCGCGCCGGTCTGCGCCGCGCCGCGGCAGGAAGCCAAGGAAGGCAAAGCGGTCCGTGGGCAGGCCCGAGGCCACCAGGGCAGCCAGGGGCGCCGCCGGGCCGGGGATCGGCGACACGGTGATACCAGCCTCGATGCAGGCATTTACCAGCTCGAAGCCGGGATCGGAGATCGCCGGCGTTCCGGCATCGGAGACCAGGGCCACGTCGCCTTCAGCCAGGACCGCCAGGATCTCATCGAGGCGCACGAGCTTGTTGTGCTCGTGATAGGAGATGCACGGGGTGGTGATGGTGTAGTGATCGAGCAGTCGGCGCGTGTGACGCGTATCCTCGGCTGCGATGAGCCGCACCTCACGCAGCACCCGTAGCGCGCGCAGGGTGATATCCTCCAGGTTGCCGATTGGCGTGGCGACGAGGAACAGAGTGCCCACAACTCACCCCTCGCCGCGCAGGCGCTCCCGCCAGTAGTCCAGCAACTCATCAACGATCGCCGGCATATCGATCACGGGCTCCCAGCCAGTGGCAGCCCGCAGCTTACGATTATCGCCGACCAGGATCGGTTCGTCGCTCGGGCGCAGCCGTGTCGGGTCGATCCGCACCTCCACCGGCACCCGACCTCGCGCCCGCACCAGTTCGACAATGTCACCGATGCGTGTTGCGTGGCCGGAGCAGAGGTTGTAGACCTCGCCGGGGGCGCCGCGCTCGATCAGCAGCCAGAGGGCGCGGGCCACATCGCGGGTGTGGGTGAAGTCACGCCGGGGTTCCAGATTGCCGACCGCGATCACCGGCGGCTGCAGACCCAACTCAATCGCGGCCATTTGCTGGCAGAAGGTCTGGATGGAGCAGCGATCGCCCTGGCGCGGGCCGACGTGGTTGAACGAACGAGTGACCACGACGTGGAGGCCGAAGGTGTCGTGATACTGCAGGCCGGCCAGTTCGGCAGCGACCTTGCTCACGCCATAGGGGCTGCCGGGGCGCAGCGGGTGGCTCTCGGCGATGGGCAGCGCAGCGGGGTCCACGACGCCGTACTGGGCGCTGGTGCCGGCGATGTGCACGCGGGCGGACGGGACGTGCCGGCGCACGGCCTCCAGCAGGTTGATCGTCCCCTCGACGTTGACCCGCAGCGTGTGGATGGGCGCGTCCCACGAGGCGCTGGGGTAGCTCTGCGCCGCCAGGTGGAAGACCCGCTCGGGGGCGGCGGCGGCAATGGCGCGATCGAGGGAAAACGCATCCTCAACATCGCCCTCGTGGAGGGTGATGCGCCCACGGAGGTGGGCGATGGGGCGCGGATCGCTGCGCCAGCGCTTGAAGCCGTGGATGGTGAGCCCGGGAATGGTGAGCAGATGGTCGGCGAGAAAACTACCGACCGGGCCGGTGATACCGGTGATGAAGACGCGCACAGCACCTCCGCAGGGGACGGGACAGGCCCTCACTCTTCAATGACGATCAGAAAACTGATCAGACGGTCGTTGGTATCGCGGAGCTCGGCCCGATCACCGACGCGCCAGATCTCGGTCCGATTCCAGAAGAAGTCGCCGGAGACCAGGTCGTTGTTGCCAACCGCGCTGAAGACACCGATCGACTGGGCGGGCTCGATCACATAATCGGGGAAGACGAAGGGGGGGATTTCGCTGCCACGGGTCACGTTGCGCACCTGCCAGCCCCTGATGTTGATCGGCCTGGCGCTGGCGTTGCGGATCTCGACATACTCACGGCGCTGGCTGGGGGCTGTGGCGTCGCGCAGGACGATCTCATCGATCTGGACATCGTTCGGCCGGGGGGTCGGGGTAGCGGCGCCGGTTGTCGGGCTCACGGTCGGGCTGGCGCCAGCCGTGGTTGTCGGGGCGGGCGTAACGCTGCCGGTTGGCGCCGATGTCGCGGTGGGTACCACCACTACCGATGTGGTGGCGCCGGCGGGTGGAAGGGTAGCGGTGGCCACCGGGGGCGTCAGCGGGGTAGTAGGCGTCACAGGGCGGTCAGGCGCGGGCGGGGGCGAGGTTGGCGAAGCGGTGGGCGTGCTGCCCACGGGAGTGTCGACAAAGCAGGTGAAGCGCCCGACCACGGCGCGGGTGCTGCGCAGTTGCACCTCGACGGGGTACGTGCCGGGGCGCTCACGGGCGCGCAGCGGCAGGCTATAGACACCGCCGCGGTCGGAGACGCCACCGCCGACCGGGCGCCCCGCGAGGACGATCAGCAGCGGCTCGGCGGGCGGGGCCCGACCCTGGAGCAACACGGTCTGTCCATTGGGGCAACTGAGAGGCAGGGGATCGGCAGCGCGGAGCGGGCTGGCGTCAGTAATCAGCAGGCTGATGCCAGCGAACAGGAGCGTGAGCACAACAACGGCGCGATGGGCCAAGGGGATGCACCGGTGCGGGTTGCGGCGGCTACGGGGGGCGGGTGGCGTGGTACAATGCTGGTGGGCGATAGTGGATTCGAACCACTGACCTCCACGATGTCAACGTGGCGCTCTAACCAACTGAGCTAATCGCCCGCTCCGCGGGTATGCTACCATCGAAGCCGGCCCCTGTCAAGCAAGGCGGGACGCAGCACGCTGCGTGCGTACAGGGGTCGGTTTTGATCGTGGCGGTGTGCGCTCTGCGAAAGGGCGTCTAGAACGAGCTCGTTATGCGCGTAGCGTGCCACCGATGCGCCATGGCGCGCGACGCCCCATCCGTGTATGCCGCCACTGAGCCGTGACAGCGCCGACCAGATTCTCGCGCGCCTTCCCGCGGAACTGCGCGTTGCGCTCGTCTGTGCCGCGCGGCTGGCGGCGGTCCGCGCGGGCCGGCTCTGGCTGGTGGGTGGCATGGTGCGCGACGTGCTGTGCGGCATGCCACCGGGCCGTGACGTGGACCTGGCCGTGGAGGGCGATGCACCGGCCCTGGCCCGCGCCTTCGCCGCAGCGACCGGCGGGCGGCTCACCGCGACGCATACTGCCTTCGGCACAGCCACGGTTGAACTGGCTCTGTCGGCGGGGCCGGCACTGCTGATCGATTTTGCGGGCAGCCGGGTCGAGCGCTATCCGCAGCCGGCTGCGTTGCCCGAGGTACAGCCGGCCCCGATCGAGGACGACCTGCTCCGGCGTGACTTCAGCGTGAGCGCCATGGCGATCGAGTTGCGCGCCGAGGGCGATCAGCTGCGGGCCGGGCGCATGCTCGACCCCTTCGGCGGGCGGGCCGATCTGGCAACCAGCCGCCTGCGGCTGCTCCATGCGACAAGTCTGCGCGACGACCCGACGCGCCTGTTGCGCGGGCTGCGGCTGGCCGCGCGCCTCGATCTGCAGCCCGACCCGGCCACCACGGCCCAGATCCAGGAGGCGCTTGCCGCCGGCTACCTGGGTTTGCTGAGTGCGGAGCGGGTGATCGCGGAGCTCTGCCTGTGCCTGGAAGAGCCCCGGCCCGATGCAGTGCTGCGCCTGGCCGACGCCTGGGGGGTCACACCCCAGGTGTTGCCGGGCCTGAGTTGGAACGAGGCGCTTGCGGCCAGAAGTGAGCGGTTGGTGACGGCGCCCGATGATGAGCCACGCGGCGGCCCAATAGTCTGGGCGGGGCTGCTGCTCTACGCACTGGACGACGCGCAGCGTGCCGCCATTGCGGCGCGCTACCCGCTCCCGGCAGAGGCGAGCGGGTTGCTGCGGCAACTCCCGGCGCTGCGGGCGCTGGCGCCGCGCCTGAGTGGCACCCTGGCCAATAGCGCGATCGACCGGTTGCTGCGACCATTCAGCGTGGAGGCGATCACCGTGCTCCACTATGCCGAGCCAGCGGCGGCAGCGGTTACGGCGCACTATCTGCGCGCGCTGCGCCCGGCGCGCGCATTGCTCGACGGCAACGATCTGCAACGGCTGGGGCTGACGCCGGGGCCGGCGCTGGGCCGCATGCTTGAGGAGTTGCGCGCCGCCACCCTGGACGGCGCTGTGAGCTCGCGGGAGCAGGCCGAGGCCTGGGTGCGGCAGCGCCTGGCGACCCCGGGGGAGGTTGGGGACACTTAGCACCTTTTCATCCTCCTGCGGGTTGCCCCGATGCTATACTGCTTGAAACAGGATTGATAGCAGGAACAAACGCAGGATCGTTATCAAGATGACCGAATCGCCACTTGCCTTGCTCCGCGCCCGCATCCCGCTCTGGGTCGTGATCGGCCTGCTTAGCCTGACCCTGGTGGGCGGTCTGGGCGGCGGGCTCTTCGCCGGCTATATGCTCAAGCGACCGGCCGCGGCCTGTCCCGAGAGCGCCGAGGTCTGCGCACAGTTCTCTGTCTTCTGGGAGGCCTGGGAACTGGCGCGCGCTCGCTATGTGGATCCGGCGGCCGTTGACCCGAGTGAGATGACCACGGGCGCGGTCAATGGGATGCTTGACACGTTGGGTGACCGTGGGCATACCCGCTTTCTCAGCGCCGACGAGGCACAGCAGTGGGACGAGGCCCTGCGTGGCTCGTTCGAGGGAATCGGCGCCTACATCGATGTACGCAATGGGCGGACGATGATCGTCGCGCCGATGGAGGGCTCACCCGCTGAGCAGGCGGGTCTGCGCGCGGGCGACGTCATCCTCGCGGTGAACGGCGAGTCGACCAGCGGCTGGACGGTGGACGAGTTGCGCACGAAGGTACGCGGCCCGAGCGGTACAACCGTGACGATGCGCGTGCTGCATCCCGGCGAGACGATGCCCGTGGAGCTCACGATCACGCGCGCGCAGGTGGTGGTGCCGAGCGTCAGCTGGCGGATGCTGCCTGACGATGTCGCGCTGGTGCGGCTCAGTTCGTTCGACGACGATGCCGGCAAGGAGTTGCGCGAGGCGCTCAACGCCGCCCGCCAGGCGGGCGCGCGCGCGCTGATCCTGGATCTGCGCAACAACCCGGGTGGCCTGCTTGAGCAGGCGGTCACGGTGGCCAGCCAGTTCCTGCCCCAGGGGACGACCATCCTGCTTGAGGAGAACCGTGACGGTGAGCGCGAGGTCACGACGGCACGCAGCGGCGGCATGGCGCTCGATCTCCCGCTGGTGGTGCTGATTAACGAGAACTCGGCCAGTTCCGCGGAGATCGTTGCGGGCGCGCTGCAGGCAGCGGATCGCGCCCGGTTGATCGGTGAAACAACCTTTGGCACGGGCACGGTGCTGACGCCCTACCGCCTGAGTGATGGCAGCCGCCTACTGCTGGGTACGCAACAGTGGCTGACCGCGGACGGGCGCATGATCCGCGGTCAGGGCATCGAGCCCGACGAACTGGTGATCCTGGACGAGGAGGTCGCACCACTCGCGCCTGCCGAGGCCGCTGCGCTCAGTGCTGACGCGCTGCGTGAGAGCGCCGATACCCAGCTGGCTCGCGCGCTCGACGTAGTCATGGCCGAGCTCGCCAGCCGATGACGGGGGTGAGGGGCGCGCGACGTTACACTGTGCACAATCTCCGCGATCTGGGGATGCGCGTGCGCCAGCGCCGTCACTCCGCCGGCCGGGCGTGGCGGCGATGATTGTGCGGGGCTACCAGCACCTGCGTACCATTGGCCGCAGCCCAGTGCTGATGCCGCTCCTGCCCCTTAGCGCCTGTGTCCGGCGCTACGGGCACTGGATCACTGCCTGGGCCCAGAGACAGCCGCCGCAGACCGGAAACTCGTTGCCGAGGCAGTCTTCTTCGTTCGACTCCGAGAGGTCGCAGCCGCCACAGGCGGTGCAGGGCGCGAAGGCGAAGTGCTGCACGCGGTTGCGATAGGCGACGTAGTCGGGATCATTCCATAGGTCGAGCAGGTCGCGATCGGCCAGGCTGCCGATGATGTGGCGGTGCGAGACGCGGCGCCGGCGGTGCAGGTAGCTGACGTGGGTGTAGAGCAGGGGCGGGCAGGGGCTGACGCTGCCGTCCCAGCCGACGGTCAACGAGCCGTTCTCGATGAAGGTGCAGACATCGTTGGCGCCGCCGAGGTTGTTGCCGGCAAAGGTGACGTTGGCGCCGCTGCGCAGCGCGCGCAGGAACGAGGCCTGGGTCTCGTCGTTCAGATCCATCTTGGGGAAGCTGAGCCGTGGCAGCCAGGCCGAGGGCATGTAGGTGATGTCGCGCAATGTGCGCTCGTAGAGCACCTCGTCGCACAGCTCAGGGGTGTAGGGCAGCACGTTGCTGACCATAAAGCGCGTAACGCCCAGACGGCGCCCGGTGGTGATCACCGTAGGCAGGTCGGCGATATTGCGCCGCATCGCCACGAAGTTGATGCCCAGCTCAGGCTTCGCGTGGTGCCCGGCCGGGCGCAGCCGGCGGAAGCGTGCCAGGTTCTCCAGCACCTCAGGCAGCGCCGCCCCGAGGCGCACGTCGGCGTAGCTCTCGGGTGTCGCCCCATCGATCGAAACCCACAGCACGTCGAGCCCGGCGTCGATCAGGCCGCGGGCGCGCCGTTCGTTGAGCAGCGTGCCGTTGGTGATCAGCTCAACACTCGCGCCCAGCGCCTTGACCTGGGCGACCATCTCGACCGTGCGCGGGTGGGCCAGCGGCTCACCGATGCCGCCAAAGAACACCGACGGCGTCGGCGTGACCGCCCGTAGCCCGGCGAGGATGCGCTCAAAGGTCGCCTCGCTCATCTGCCCCATGCCGACTTCCCAGCTGTTGCGCATGCAGGTGCGGCAGGCGATATTGCAGATGTTGGTCGGCTCGACGTAGATCTTGTTGAGGTGGGTGACCGGGCGGTGGAGGCGCAGGTCGTTCACGCCCACATCCAGGCGCACCTGGGCGCCCGGCTCCAGGCCCAGCTGGCTGGCCAACTCCAGCGGGATCACCAGCCGTCCCTCGACATCGACTTCGGCCCATGCACTTGTGCCCATCTCCCACCTCACCTTTCAGCAGCGCGCCGCCTTAGCCGCCGCCACGCAAGAGTCTGGGCCATAAGGCCCGCTCGAGCGTGGCGACGACCTCAGCTTCGCCTCGCAGCTCCATACGTACCTCGCCGACGCGCAGCGAGCCGATCTGGAAATCGGCCAGCCTGGTGAGTTGCACCTGCCAGCCGGGGCCCACGACGATGTCGTCGGCGATGGCCGTGCCGCCCAGGTCGACCAGGTAATCGCGTAGCAACCACAGCGGGATGCCGCGAATATCGTTGGTAACAACTGTCAGATGATCCCCAGTTCCTTGAGCTTGGCCTCGGGCACGACGCCGTTGACCCAGCCGCGGGCGGCGTAGTACTCCTCGAGCATCAGGTCCAGTTCGCAGACGTGGCCCAGCG
>DAOUBZ010000057.1:0-1909 GCA_034432515.1 Chloroflexaceae bacterium
CCGCCAGAACCAACGAGAAAACCGCTTACTGGGCGGCGTAGCCGCCCCATACCCCACCGCCGGAGGCGGACGTTGCTCAAGCCCTGAGCAAGGCCCCAAAAACGTTGCAAGAGCCCTGCTCCGCGGTATAATGGCCCGGTTGTTCCGACGACGGACCACGGATCAGCTATGAAGTCTCGTGCTGCCGGCCTGGCCGGCGAGCGCCCCGCTATGGCGAGCCGGGCGGGGCTGCGCCTGCCCTGGCTTCCTCTGTTGCTCGGCGTGTTCAGCCTGGGGCTGGTGCTGGCCGGTGCCGCTGTGGCTCGCCCCGGGCTGGATCTGGCTGCCGACGACCCGGCGGCCCGCCGGGTGCTGGTCGGCTTCCACGGCGTCGAGCGCAATGCCACCGAAAGCTTCCGCTGGTCGGAGCCACGGGCGGCGATCTTTCTCTACGGCTTCGAGGGCCGCCCGGCGCTGGTTACGCTACGGCTCACGGCGCCGCGCCCCGCCGGTACCGCGCCCCCGCGCCTGGACGCGCGGGCCAGTGATACGGTCATGGGCAGCTTCACGGTGAGCGGCGACTGGCGGCGCTACCACCTGCTGGTCCCAACCCGGCCCACCGGCGAGAGCGCCCTGCAACTCGCGACCACGGCCTTTATGCCCCCGGGCGACCCGCGTGAACTGGGCGTGGCCCTGAGCGCGGTGCGGGCCTCCGCCACCGCGGGCGGCCTGGCCCTGCCCCCCGTGCGTATGAGCTTCCTGCTGGCCCTGCCGCTGCTCGGCTGGCTGTTGCTGGAGCGACTCGGCGCGCCGGCGGCGCTCGCGCTGGGCGCGGGAGGGCTACTGGCGGGCGTGGCCGGCTGGGCGGCGGCCTTCCCGAGCGTGTCCGGCTACTGGCTACCGACCCTGGGCTGGCCCTGGTGGCCGCTCGTGCCCCTGGTGCTGCTGGCCGCCTGGCCGTGGCTCAGGCCCATCCTCACCGATGCCCGCAGTCGTATTGCCACACAGCCCGCGGCGGGCGTGGCGGGCCTGGCCGTGGCCCTGGCCGCTCTGGTGGGAATGCGCCTGGGCCTGCCACCCGCCCTCGGGATGGGCCTGCTGGTTGCCGGGGTGTGGGCGGGAAGCACGCGGGCAGTGCCGCGTATCCAGCCCGCGGCGGGCGTGGCGGCGTGGGCCGCACCGGCGTTGCTGCTGGCCGGCATTCTGCTGATCGGGCTGGGGCTCCGGTTCTTCAACCTCGACGGGCAGCCGGCAGGGCTCTGGCGTGACGAGTCGCGCCACGGGCTGCAGGCCCTGCGCATCTGGAGCGACCCGAGCTACCGGCCGATCTACGTGGTTGTGGGCGCCGATCTGCCGGCGCTGCTCTTCTACCTGATGGCGCCGGTAGTGGGCCTGCTCGGGCCCCACGCCTGGAGCGTCCGGCTGGTCAGTGCGCTGGCCGGCGCGCTGACCCCGCTGGCGCTCTTCTGGGCAGCCAGCCCGCTGATCGGCCGGCGCGCAGCGCTGATCGGCGCGGCCCTGGTGGCCTGGGCCTCCTGGAGCCTGAGCATGAGCCGCTGGGCCTTCCCGGCCACCCTCGACCACCTGCTCGTGCTCACTGCGGTGGGCCTGCTCTGGCGGGGCCTCGATCCGTTCGTCCATGCTGGCGGAAGGCCCTCCCGGGTCGTGCACGAGGATGCGGGACGCGAGGATGCGCTGCCATCGCCTGCCGGCGCCGTGAGCCAGCGCCTGGGACCGGCGGGAAGTCTGCCCCAGGCTGGACTGGAGGACGGGGCGCCGAAGCGCAGGCTGCCGCTGCTGTACCTGGCGGGAGCGGGCCTGCTGGGCGGGCTGGCGGTGTACACCTACCACACCGGGCGGGTGGCGCCGCTGGCCCTGGCCGCGGTGGCGGCCATCCGCCTCGGGCCGTCGGCGGCCGCCTGGCGGCGCG
>DAOUBZ010000058.1:0-4712 GCA_034432515.1 Chloroflexaceae bacterium
GACGTGACCGGCGGCCGCGAGGCGGGCAGCGCGGTGGGCGGCCACCGGAGCGGCGCTGGCCTGTTCCAGGGCCTCACGGGGGAAGTAGAGCTGGTCCGCGGCGGGAAATTTGCGCTGCGCGCGGCGGCGCAGCAGGGCCAGTTCCAGGGCGGCGCGCGCCTGCGCGGGGCTGACCTGGCGGCGCAGGCGCTCAAGCTCGCGCAGCGTATCGGCCTCGGTGAGCGGCCGGGCAGCCAACTCAGCGAGCAGCGCCTGCCCTGCCGGGGTCAGCAGCCAGGTGAAGGATTCGAGATCCACGACCGGACGGGCAGCAGCGCCAATGCGGCGGCAGCAGCGCGTGCCAGGCTGGCGCGCGTGCGAGTGGAGCTACGGAGACGGCGGCGCATCAAGCGTCGGCCGGGCCCTTGACCCGGGCGAGATCGGCGTGGATGCGGGCCGCGGCCGCCTCGGCCTGCTGCCGGGCGACGGCAGGCATCAACTCGGCGGACTCGCGGGCGCGCCAGCAGGCAGCGTAGTGGCCGTCGCCGTAGTCGACGAAGGGCGGCTCCTCTTCCTGGCATTGCTGGATAGCGATCGGACAGCGGGTATGGAAGTGGCAGCCGGTGGGCGGGTTGAGCGGGCTAGGCACATCGCCTTCGAGGATGATGCGCCGGCGCTGTTTCTCGACCTTCGGGTCGGGGATGGGCACAGCCGAGAGCAGAGCCTGGCTATAGGGATGCAGGGGCATCCGGTAGAGCTTCGGGCCATCGGCCAGTTCGACCACCTTGCCCAGGTACATCACCGCCACGCGATCGGAGATATGCTTGACCACGCTGAGGTCGTGGGCGATGAACAGGTAGGTCAGGCCGAGCTTCTCCTGCAACTCCTCCAGCAGATTGACGACCTGGGCCTGGATGGAGACATCGAGCGCCGAGACCGGCTCATCGCAGACCACGAACTGCGGCTCGACGGCCAGCGCGCGAGCGATGCCGATGCGCTGCCGCTGGCCACCGGAGAACTCGTGGGGGTAGCGGTTGGCGAAGGCCGGGTTGAGGCCCACCAGGCTGAGCAACTCTTCAACCCGCTCGCGCACGGCCTTGCCCTGGCGCAGGTTGTGCACCCGGATCGGTTCGCCGATGATATCGCCGACCGTCATCCGCGGATTGAGCGAGGCATAGGGATCCTGGAAGATCATCTGGACCTGGCGGCGCATCTTGCGGAGCTCATCGCCGCGCAGCCTGGTCAGATCCTGGCCATTGAACAGCACCTCACCGGAGGTTGGGCGGTAGAGCTGGAGGATAGCGCGCCCGGTGGTACTCTTGCCGCACCCCGACTCGCCGACCAGGCCGAGCGTCTCACCCTTCTTGATGCTGAAGCTCACCCCATCAACGGCTTTCACCGTCCCCACCCGGCGCTGGAAAATGATCCCGCGGGTGACCGGGAAGTGCATCGTGAGGTCGCGCACCTCAACCAGGGTGCCGTTGCTGGCGCTATCGGTCGCTACCGGTGTCATAGATCCTTGCCTGGCGGCGGCCTCGAACCGCCGATAGGGGGCATACGCTGGTGCGGCTAGGCCGCCACTTCCTCGCTGGTGCGCTCGGGGATAGGCGTCTCGATCGTAATATCAAACAAACAGGCCGCGCGATGGTCAGCCCCGACGGCGCGCAACGCAGGCGCGGTGGTGAGGCAGCGCTCCTGGGCATAATCGCAGCGCGGGCTGAAGGGGCAGATCGGCGGCAGGTCGATCAGGTTCGGGGGCAGGCCACGGATCGGGTTGAGCTTACGGCCACGGGTTTCGTCGAGGCGCGGAATGGAGCGCAGCAGGCCGATGGTGTAGGGCATGCGCGGATTCGCGAAGATCTCGCCGGTCGGCCCCTCTTCGACCACCTTGCCCGCATACATCACCGTGACCCGATCGGTCATCCCGGCGACCACGCCGAGATCGTGGGTGATCATAATCACGGCGGTGTTCAGTTCGGTCTTGAGCCGGTTGATCAGTTCAAGGATCTGGGCCTGGATCGTCACATCAAGCGCGGTGGTGGGCTCATCGGCGATCAGCAACTCCGGATTGCAGGAGAGCGCCATCGCGATCATCACGCGCTGGCGCATGCCGCCGGAGAACTGGTGCGGATAGTTATCGAGACGCTTGCTGGCCGAAGGGATGCCCACCATATCGAGCAACTCGGCGGCGCGGTGCTGGGCTTCACGCCGGGAGAGCTTCATATGCAGTTCGAGTGACTCGGTGATCTGGCGGCCGATGGTGAGCACCGGGTTGAGCGAGGTCATCGGATCCTGAAAGATCATCGCGATCCGGTTGCCCCGGATGTGGCGCATCTGCTCCTCGCTCAGCCGCAGCAGGTCCTCACCGTCGAAGAGGATCTGGCCCCCGGCGATCGTGCCTGGCGGCGTGGGGATCAGGCGCATAATCGAGAGCGAGGTCACGCTCTTGCCACAGCCCGATTCGCCCACGATCCCGAGCGTCTCACCGCGATCAACCGAGAAGGAGACGTGATCAACCGCCTTCACCACCCCGTCCTGGGTGTGGAAGTGGGTTTGCAGATCGCGAACCTCCAGCAGTGGGGCCATCGCCTCCTCGCTCCAGTCGGTGGGTTCGTGGTACACCCGGCAACTTCTGTGTCACCCTGAGCGAAGCGAAGGGCGCAGGGCGGCGGCTTCGCTCAGCATGTTGACTAGAACCATCGCCAACGGGCCGGCGCTCCGGGGGTAAGCACACCCCCCGTAGCGACCGATGACGTGGTCAGGCGGCAACGTTGCCGAACAGCAAGCAGAAGGGCGCGTGGCTGCAAGATCGTACCACGCCCATAGGTGGCTGTCAAGCAAAGTCGTGGTAACGTGGTAACGGTAGGGCGATTGCAAAGCTACTGCTGGCAAACCCCGTTTTGCCTACGCCGGGTGCGCGGGCGGGATGCCCGCGTACCCAGGTTCGCCAGCAGTGTCGTTGCATCAGCACACGATGCGCCTGACGGCGCGCCACCGCGAAGGAAAACGGGGCCGTGGGGACGCCTGGTTCGCCCAGTGCGGGAGGCGGTCTTTGCACACGCCCTGGCGCTAACGCTGCAGAACCGCGGCAAGGCGCTGATGGAGGGTGCGGCGGCGCCAGTCGATGCGCCAGAGCAGGCGCTGGACGATCTGCGCATCGTAGGCGATCCGGGCATTGCGGCGGGGGTCGGAGGGGTCGAAGAGGCCGCGGCCCTCGTCGTCGAAGCTACTGGCCACGTAGGGTAACACCTCGGCGCTCAGGTCACGGGGAATAGGCGCGCCGCCCGCAAGCAGCGGGCGCATGACGGCAGGCGAGGGGCCGAGGTTGTGCAGCCAGTGGCGCCCGAGGATAGCGTTGAGCCGGGCGCGGGCCTTGCGCGGGTCGTGGCAGACGGCGCCGAGCATGACGCGCTGCAGGCCCACCGGGGGCAGGGGCAGGGTTGGAACGGTGGCCGTTGCGTGGAGCTCGGGGCTGAACTCGATCTGGCCGGCGTGGCGCAGCACCTGCTGGTCGAGCGGGGTGGCGGCCCGCGGCAGGTGCAGGGTGGCGGTGATGAAACAGTTGAGCGGCAGCACGGGCTGGTCCTGTTCGGGCACGCCGGGGAGGGCCAGGTGGCGCTCGCCGTGCTCATCGAGGCGCACGAGCCGATTGATGTAGGTATCGAGCTCTTCGACGGTCAGCCCCTTGAGCAGCACCAGGTAGACGCGCCCCAGGTTCTCGGGGGCCGCGGCCTCGTGCAGTGCTTCGAGGTACTGGCTCACCCCGAAGCGCTCGTGGATATCGCGGTAATAATCGCTCTGGCTGTAACGACGAGCCCACCCGTCGGAGCCAATGGTAATGAACTGGCCACTCTCCCGCCCGACGAGTGCGGCGGCAAAGCCCGCCGCGAGCGCGGCCTTCCCGGCCCCTTCGCGGCCGGTGAGCACGACGAAGGGGTTGGTCTTGAGCGAGACGTAGTAGTTGATGAGCAGGCTACGGGGGAAACGGTCAGCGAGAGCGGTCACGAGGTGATTGATCAGTTGTTGCTCGCCGCTGCCGGCAAGCTGCGCCCGGTAGGGCGGGCAACGGTCAGCCGACAGCGCTGGCTGCACGATCTGCTCCCGGCCCACGCTGGCCTTACCGCTGGCGCCGCTGCCATCGGCCTGGAAGTGATAGGCGATCATAGATCCTTCCGTACGGAGACTACATTTGTCGGTACGTCAGGCTCAGAACCGGCGTCATCGCCGTTTGACGATCAGCCGCTAGTTGCGTGAGCCGCAGCCGCACGCGCCGCCGCAGCAGCCAGCGGCGGATGACGTCACCGGAACCGCACTGGCCACGGCCCCGGCACCACGTGTATGGGCGGCGAAGACCGAGACACGCCGCTCTACGAGTTCACTCTGGCACGCGGGGCAGAGCACGTCGCTGTCGCCCTGATCCATACGCCGGAGGCGCTCAAAGCGGTTGTCGCATGCAAGGCAACGATACTCATACATCGGCATTGGAGCACCTCAGTGGTGGGGAGTGGGTGGGCATACCAGACAGTCAGCACCGATTATATCATGGTCGGCTTGCCCGTGGCTAGGGGGGGGATTGTCCGCCACAGGGCTGATGCAGCGATACTGCTGGCAAACCCGGGTACGCGGGCCTCCGGCCCGCATTCGGGCGGGACGCCCGCGCACCCGGCGTGGGCAAAACGGGGTTTGCCAGCAGTATCATGCAACGTCCCTGGGGCTTGCCCAGCGAACGATGC
>DAOUBZ010000059.1:0-2221 GCA_034432515.1 Chloroflexaceae bacterium
CCGCCAACACCACCGAACTAGCACCTTGTCGAGCGGCGTAGCCGCCCATACCCTACTACCGGAGGTAGCCGCCAACACCACCGAACACGCACCTTGTCGAGCGGCCGAGCCGCCCCAGGTCCCACCGCGGGAGGCGGACGTTGCATGATACTGCTGGCAAACCCCGTTTTGCCCACGCCGGGTGCGCGGGCGGGACGCCCGCATGCGGGCCGGAGGCCCGCGTACCCGGGTTTGCCAGCAGTATCGTTGCATCAGTCCTGGCCCGGCCCCTGTCGGGCCAGGGCTGTTCTCATGCTACAATAGCGCGGCAATGAACAACGCAGGCGCAATCTACGTCGAGCTGTCCGACCATCATCGTGTGGCCGCGGCGATCGAGTGCGCATTGCTCGGACGCGGCTTTGTCCGCGCTGCGCTGCAGCCTGGCGCCATCAGCGGGCGGATCATGATCCCCGAGAAGCGGCGCCGCCTGTTCTTCGTTCTCCCGGCCCAGCAAGGCTGGGTCGTCGTTTTTGAGGACCCCCGCTACTTCGGCGATCGCCAGCTTGCCCGTGAACTGGCCAGCAGTCTGGCCACGCGGGTCGTCTGGATCGAGGTGAGCGGCAACGGCGTCGACTGGGCGCGCGGCATCTACCAGGGTGAGGCGGTGCTCGAAGAACAGTATGCCGAGGTCGAAACCCAGTTCTACGGCGAGCACGGCATCGTCTCCTTTGTCTATGACCTCGAGCGCACGCCCGATCAGTTGATCGCAACCCTGGGCCTGCCCCATCACGACCTGCACTACGAGGCCATCGTCGCAGGTGAACTGCCGGCCGCAACTGGCACGCCCGTGCACCTCGCCTTTGAGCGACGTTAGAATGGTTTTTCAGGGGTCCGTGCATCCTCGCATCCTCGCATCCTCGCATCCTCGCATCCTCACATCCTCGCGTCCTCGCAACTCCTATGCCCTACACCATCCTGATGCTCGCCTCCACGAGCTTTTTCTCCGACTACGGGAACCACGTTCGCATCTGGGAGGAGGCGCGGGCAATCCAGCGGCGCGGGCACCGGCTGGTGCTGGCAACCTACCACAATGGCGATGACATGCCCGGCCTCGACATCCGCCGCTCCTGGGATGTCCCCTGGATCAAACGGGCCGTGGTCGGCTCGTCGCGCCACAAACTCTACCTGGACGTCGGCCTCGCCTGGCGGGCGCTGCGGGTGGCGCTCAGCGTGCGCCCCGACATCATCCACGCCCACACCCACGAGGCGGCCGCGATCGGCCTGCCGTTGCAGCGCCTGCTCAACGCGCCGCTCATCCTCGACTACCAGGGCAGCATGACGAGCGAGATGCTCGACCACGGCTTCCTCTCGCAGCGCAATCCCCTGTATCTGCCCCTGGCCCGCCTCGAGCGGCTGCTCAACCAGCGCGCCGACGCCGTCACCACCTCGACTCACAATGCCGCGGAGTTGCTCCGCCGCGACGGCTCGGTGGCACCCGAACGGCTCTTCGCCGTGCCCGACGGCGTCGACACCGAGCGCTTCCGCCCCTACGACGGCTCACCGGCCTGGGCCGCCCAGCGCGCCGAACTGCGCGCCCAGCTCGGCATTCCCGAGGGCCGGCGGATCGTGGTCTACATCGGGCTGCTGGCCCCCTACCAGGGCACCAATCTGCTGATCGACGCGGCCCGCATCCTGGTGAGCCGGCGCCCCAATGTACACTTCCTGATTATGGGCCACCCGGACCCCCACAGCTACCGCCGCTACGCCGCGAGCCTCGGCGTCGATGCGCACGTCACCCTCCCCGGGCGGATCATCTACCGCGACCTGCACAGCTACCTCGCGCTCGGCGAGGTGGCGGTGGCCCCCAAGATGAGCCTCACCGAGGGCAACGGCAAGATCGCGAACTATATGGCGATGGGCTTGCCCACTGTCGCCTTCGCGACCCCGGTGGCCCGCGAGATCCTCGGCGATGCCGGCATCTATGCGCGCCTGGGCGACGCCAACGACCTGGCCGCCAGGCTGGAACTGGTCCTCGATGACCGCGAACTCGCCGCCCGGCTCGGGGCCGCCGCCCGCGCCCGCGCCGTGGCCGAGCTCTCCTGGGAGCGGGCAGTGCTCAGCCTTGAGGCCATCTACCAGATGGCGCTGGAGCGCCGGTAGCGTAGTCCGGCGGCAGGGGGTGCGGGGGCCTGCGGCCCGCAAGAAATGCTCTCTTTCGGGTGGTGTTGGGCGGCAAAGCCGC
>DAOUBZ010000060.1:0-2738 GCA_034432515.1 Chloroflexaceae bacterium
CCGCCAACACCAACGAACAACCCTGGGGTTTGGGGCTTGCCCCAGGGATGTTGCATCTGCCCTGGTAACGCAGGCGCGCAGCAGGCGCGACATGCTGTAGAATGGCCAGGGTATCCAAGCCTCCTCCCTTGAGCGAAGAGGACCAATGACGACCCAGGCTGAACCTGAGCCCACCCGTGGCGGACCACCACGCTGGCTGCTGCCCACGCTTGTCGCTACGCTGCTGCTGCTGGCTGCCCTGCTGGCCGTGGTGCTGACCGGCGTGCTCACTCCGCCGGCAAGCCCCCTCGCCCAGCAGCCGGCAGCCACCGCCCACGCCGATGCCGGCGCTGCCCAGGACCTGCCCGCCGCCCACGGCGGCCTGAACCCCGACGGCCCTGCGGTCGAGGTGATCGGTCTGCGCGAGGCGCGTGCCCGCTTCGACGCGGGCACGGCGATCTTCGTTGATGTGCGCGCCGGCAGCGACTATGGCGCGGGCCACATCCCCGGCGCGCTGACCATCACTTCGCAGGAGCTAGAGGCGCGCCTGCAGGATCTGCCCGCGGGGACGGTGATCATTGCCTATGGCGACGCGACGCGCCCCGAGTCGGGCCAGCGCGGCGCGCAGATCTTCATGGAGCTCGGCTATCCCCAGGTGATCGCCCTCGAGGGTGGTTTCCAGGCCTGGCGCGACGCAGGCTATCCCGTTGCACCCTGAGCCCCCGAGGTGCCAGTGCATTCGTCCTCCTCGCCTCATGCCGTGCTCGTTGCTGCCCTCTGGATGAGCGGTGCGCTGCTCTCGTTTATGGCCATGGCCGTGGGTGGGCGCGAGCTCTCGGCGCAGCTCAGCACCTTTCAGATCCTCTTCTTCCGCAGCCTGGTTGGCCTGCTGGTGATCAGCCTGCTGCTCAGTCGCGCCGGCTGGGGCCAGGTGGCTGGCCGGCCATTCGGCCTGCACCTGCTGCGCAACCTGGCCCACTTCGGTGGGCAGTTTGGCTGGTTCTACGGGCTGGCCTTCATCCCGCTGGCTGAGGTCTTCGCCATTGAGTTCACCGTGCCGATCTGGACGGCGCTCTGGGCCGCCTTGCTGCTCGGCGAGCGCCTCAGCGGACCGCGGCTGGCCGCGGTGGGCCTCGGCATCGCCGGGCTGCTGATCATCCTGCGCCCCGGCAGCCAGAGCGTCCATCCGGCGGCGCTAGCCGTACTGGCCGGCGCCGTTGGCTACGCGCTCTCGCATACGCTTACCCGCCGCCTGGCGCTCAGCGATCCGCCGCTGGTCATCCTGTTCTACATGACGGTCATCCAGCTGCCGCTGGGTCTGCTCCCCGCGCTGGCGAACTGGACCACGCCGGCGCCGGCGCTCTGGCCGTGGCTGCTGGTGGTCGGGCTGAGCGCGCTGAGCGCCCACTACTGCATGGCCCGCGCCCTCGCTCTGGCGCCGGCCACCGTGGTGGTGCCGATGGACTTCCTGCGCCTGCCGCTGATCGCCGTGGTCGGGGCGCTCTTCTACGGCGAGCGATTGGAGTGGGCCGTGCTGGCCGGCGCCGCCGTGATGCTGCTCGGCAACTGGATCAACATCAGCGCCGAGCGCCGCCGTGCCCGGGCCCAGGCCCGTCCCGCTGACGCGCCACTGCCACGCCGCCCGTGATGTTCGATCGCCCTTTCCACCTGGCACAGGTCGCCGCCCTACCTGAGCGGCTCAGCCGATGAGGATCGTTATGCACCGTCTGCCCCCCCGCCTCCAGGCCGAAGTGGAGGCCCTGAGCGCGCGGTATGGCCGGCCCGCCCTGGTCACGGCCCGGCTGGCCGACGGGCTGTTCGACCCGCTGATCAAGACTGACCGCATCGGCGAGGTGTGCATGGTCATCAGGCGGCCGGGTGGCTTGCTGCTGACCGCGCGCAAGGACATCTACCCGACCGGGGTCTTCCGGCTGCTCACCGGCGGGATCGGCCACGACGAGCGCATCGAGGCCGCCCTGCTGCGCGAGGTGGCTGAGGAGACCAGCCTGGAGGTGCGGGTCAGCCGCTTCCTCGCCGCGATCGCCTACGATGCGCCGGGGTGGCCGGCGGGGATGGCCGCCTTCTACACCTTCGCCTTCCTGCTCGACGAACTGGGCGGCGTGCTCGCCGTCCAGGACCCCGAGGAGCGGGTCGAGGCCTTTGGCGCGATCGCGCCCGCCGAGTTGCCCGGGCTCGCAGCTATGCTGGAAGGGCTGGAGGGCCGCCACAACCAGGCCATTGGCGGCAGCTGGCAGAGCTGGGGGCGCTTTCGCGCCGTCGTGCATCGGGTGGTGGCCGAACAGCTTGCCAGCTTGCCAGATTTCTCTTGACAGAGCCGCAGCGGTCTGTTATCATCCACGGCGTAAGGACAACGCGGCGTGGAGCAGTGGCAGCTCGTCGGGCTCATAACCCGAAGGTCGTAGGTTCGAATCCTACCGCCGCTACCATACGAGACAGTGAAGGCACCTGGGACAACCAGGTGCCTTCACTGTTTTGGACATGCGATGTGCCTGAGCGATGACGGGCGCAGCGTGGTCACGAGCGTGATACGCACCGTGCGGCTCGTCACTCATCACTTATCACTCGTCACCGGTATCAGTGGCGCACGCACCTCGCTTTGTGCCTTAGTGCCTAGCCGAAAAACCGCATCCTGAGCCTTCGTCCCGGTGGATCGCGAGCCTGTCGAGCCCCGGCCCGCGCCGGGACGAGGGCGGCAGGCTTCGTCGTGAGCCCCGGCCTGAGCCCAGACGAAGGCTCAG
>DAOUBZ010000061.1:0-13355 GCA_034432515.1 Chloroflexaceae bacterium
TGCGCCGCCAACACCACCAGACAAACAACCCTCGGGGCGGCGTAGCCGCCCCACCCCCCCGCCGGAGGCGGACGTTGCGCCAGCCGCGGGCAGGCAGACCGCAACTTGAAGGGAGCGCACGAATGTGCTATAATAGCACAGAAGTACGGGACGCCTGTTGCGTTGACAGGGCCCCTCCCCTATAGTAGAGTACCGAAGGAGAGCACGAGTGAGCAGCAACAACGGAGGAGCGCCCGCGATGGCCATCTCGCCGGAGAAGGAGAAGGCCCTGGCCGCGGCCATGAGTCAGATCGACCGCAAGTTCGGCAAGGGCTCGATCATGAAGATGGGCGAGGCCAATTCCCGTCTGGCAATCGAGGTCATCCCCACCGGTTCGATTGCGCTCGACATCGCCCTCGGGGTGGGCGGGCTACCCCGTGGCCGCGTGGTCGAGATCTTCGGCCCCGAGAGCAGCGGCAAGACGACCCTGGCCCAGCACGTAATCGCCGAGGCCCAGAAGCTCGGCGGCATCTGCGCCTTCATCGACGCCGAGCACGCCTTCGACCCGGCCTACGCCGCCCGCTGCGGGGTGCAGATCGCCGACCTGCTGGTCTCCCAGCCCGATACGGGTGAGCAGGCCCTCGAGATCTGCGAGACGCTCGTGCGCTCCAACGCGGTCGACGTGATCGTGATCGACTCGGTCGCGGCTCTGGTGCCCCGTGCCGAGATCGAGGGCGACATGGGCGACTCGCTGCCCGGCCTGCAGGCCCGCCTGATGAGCCAGGCGCTGCGCAAGCTCTCCGGCGCGATCAATAAGAGCCGCACCTGTGTGATCTTCCTCAACCAGCTGCGCATGAAGATCGGGGTGATGTTTGGCTCGCCCGAGACAACGACCGGCGGTCAGGCGCTCAAGTTCTACGCCTCGGTGCGCCTCGATATCCGCCGCATTGAGACGCTCAAGTCCGGCCAGGAGGCGATCGGCTCGCGCGCCCGGGTCAAGGTGATCAAGAACAAGGTCGCCCCGCCCTTCCGCCAGGCCGAGTTCGACATCATGGCCAATGAGGGCATCTCCCGCGAGGGCAATATCCTCGACATGGCGGTCGAGCTGAACATCATCCGCAAGAGCGGGGCCTGGTTCTACCTCGGCGAGGACCGCCTCGGCCAGGGGCGCGAGAATGTGCGCGAGTTCCTCAAGGAGAACCCGGCGCTCACCAACGAGATCGAACAACTGATCAAGGCCCAGGCGCTCACCAACGCCACCGCCCTGCCGCTCAGTTCCGCCGACGCCGACGAGGAGGAGGACGGGCTGTTCCTCGAGGAATGAGCACCGCTGTGCAACCCTGAACGCGGAACGCTGAACTGGTGCGCGTTCGCCACCACGAGTTCAGCGTTCCGCGGCGTATGTTGAGCCGATGCCAGTTGGAACGATCACGGCGCTCAGCGCCCAGGCCCACGACAGCCAGCGGGTCAGTGTCTTCATCGATGGGCAGTTCGCCCTCGGGATCAGCCTCGCCACCCTCGCCCGCGAAGGGCTCTTCGTCGGCCAGCAACTCGACGCGGCGGCCTGGGCCCGCCTGGAGGCCGCTGCGCACAGCGAGCGGGCCATGCACGCCGCCCTGCGCCTGCTCGACGCACGCCCCCGCTCCACGGCCGAGGTGCGCCTGCGCCTGCAGCGTAAGGCCTTCCCGCCCCAGGCGATCGAGCAGGCCATCGGTCGGCTCAGTGAGCTCGGGCTGCTCGACGACGCCGCCTTCAGCCGCTACCTGATCGAAAACCGCCAGAGCTTCCGGCCCCGCGGCGCCCGCGCCCTGCGCGACGAACTGCGCCGCAAGGGGGTGGAACGCGCCACCATCGAGGCGGCGATCGCCGCCTACGCCGGCGACGAAACGGCCGAAGCAGCGTGCGCCCTCGCCATCGCCCGGGCCGCGCTCCATCGCTACGCCAGCAGCCCCGATCGCGCCACCTTCCAGCGCCGCCTCGGCGGGTTCCTGCAGCGCCGCGGCTTCCGGCTTGACACCATCCGCCCCATCCTTGATATACTCTGGGAAGAACAACACCCGGCCACGGATGCACCCTGCCCAGCTACCCGCCACCCCGGCGATCATCCTGATGCCCCGACCGCCCCGGCCACCAGTTCAGACGAGGTTCAGTGGGAGTAGCCCTATGCCCGATGTCCAGTTCCTTGGCCACGCCTGTGTGCGGCTCCGCGGCCGCGATGGCATCGTTATCTGCGACCCGTACAGCCGCGCGATCGGGCTGGATCTCGGTCGCCCCACTGCCCATATCGTCACGGTGAGCCATGGCCACCCTGACCACAACTATGTCGCCGGCGTCAAGCCCATGCGTGACCGGCTCTTTGTCATCGATGCGCCCGGCGAGTACGAAGTGGGCGGTGTGCTGATCACCGGCGTGCGCACCTACCACGACAAGCACAAGGGCGCCGAGCGCGGGCTCAACATCGTCTACGTCATCCACCTCGATGATGTCACCTTCTGTCACCTCGGCGACCTCGGCCACGAGTTGAGCCAGGCCCAGCTCGAGGCGATTGGCAACATCGACGTGCTCTTCATTCCCGTCGGCGGTGGCGAGACGATCACCCCCGCCGAGGCCTGCAGCGTGATCGCCCAGCTCGAACCGCGCGTCGTTGTACCCATCCACTATGCCACCGTCCAACTCTCCTTCGAGTATGAACTGGCGCCGCTCGAACGCTTCATCCACGAAATGGGCCTGAAGGATGTCGTGCCCGAAGACAAACTCTCCCTCACCGCGGCCAACCTGCCGCCCGAGAGCGAGGAGACCCGTGTCGTCGTGCTGCGCGCCGTGAATGAGTGACCGCGCGGTGACGTTCGCGCCGACCAGACGTCTGATCCTGATAGCCAGATGAAAGTGATCGCCCTGGTGCCACAACCTGTGAAAGCAGCCCGATGGTTCGTTTGTATCACCAGAAGCCTGGCCAGGTCGCCAGCCATGACCGTATCCGTTGTCCAGGCTGACCGGATGGTTTGAATCGGAGCCGAGCTTGCCCGTGGCGGCCCCTGGCCGCTAGCCCGCCGGAAGCGCTGTCGATGCATCCTCTCCTGAACTATGCAACCGCGACGGTGGGCGGAACGACCCGAGCATCCGCGCCCTGGCTAGCAGGCTGGTCAGCGAGCACGATGAGACCAGGCGTGATCTGCGACACATATGCTGCGGTGGGTCGGTACAACCCTGTGGTTGACCGACCCTTTCGCTTATCGTTGCCTATCGTGTACCGTGTGGGCGCGACGACTGGCGTGTCGATCGGCCGTTCGGCGGGTGAATGCAGGCCCGGAAGCTAAGGAGCAGAATGAGGATGGCAAAGTACATTTTTGTTACCGGTGGTGTTGTCTCTTCGGTTGGCAAAGGCATCAGCGTCGCCTCGATCGGCCGGCTGCTCAAGAGCCGCGGTGTGAGCGTCTCGGTGCTCAAGCTCGACCCGTACCTCAATGTTGATCCCGGGACGATGTCACCCTACCAGCACGGCGAGGTCTTCGTGACCGAGGACGGCGCGGAGACCGACCTGGACCTGGGGCACTACGAGCGCTTCATCGACGAAAACCTGACCCGGCTGAGCAACGTCACCACCGGCCAGATCTACTCGGCGGTGATCGCCAAAGAGCGCCGCGGCGACTATCTGGGGGGCACCATCCAGGTCATTCCGCACATCACCGACGAGATCAAGGCGCGCATCGTCGCAGTCGGCGAGCAGAGCCACGCCGACGTGGTGATCGTCGAGATCGGCGGCACGGTCGGCGATATCGAGGGCCTGCCCTTCCTCGAGGCGATCCGGCAGATGCGCAAGGACATCGGCCGCGACCACGTGCTCTACATCCACGTGACGCTGCTGCCCCACATCGGCTCGACGGGTGAACTGAAGACCAAGCCCACCCAGCACTCGGTGATGGCGCTGCGCAATGTCGGCATCACCGCCGATGTGATTATCTGTCGCGCCGATTACGCGATCAGCGACGACATCCGCGACAAGGTCGCCTTCTTCGCCGATGTCGACTCGCGCGCCGTGATCCCGCTGCAGACAGTGGACTCGATCTACGAGGTGCCACTGGTGCTGGAGGCCGCCGGCCTCGGCGACTACCTCTGCAGCCGCCTTAGCCTGGGCTGCGCGACACCCAACCTCAGCGCCTGGCGCGAACTGGTGCAGTTGATCCAGCAACCCAAGCGCGTGATCCCGATCGCGATCGTCGGCAAGTATGTCGAACTGAAGGACGCCTACATCAGCGTGGTCGAAGCTCTGCGCCACGCCGGGCTGCACCAGGAGCTTGACCTCGATCTGCACTGGGTGCCCGCCGAAGATGTTGAGCGCGAGAGCCCCGAGCGGCTGCTCGCCAAGGTGTACGGTATCGTCGTGCCGGGTGGCTTCGGCGACCGCGGCATCGAAGGCAAGATCCTCGCCGCCGACTACGCCCAGCGCAACCAGATCCCCTACCTCGGCCTATGCCTGGGTATGCAGTGCGCCACCATCGCCTTCGCCCGCCGCGTCCTCGGCAGCACCGACGTCAACAGCACCGAGTTCGCCCCCGAGTGCTCCCATCCGGTGATCGACTTGATGCCCGATCAGCGTGATGTCACCAACAAGGGCGGCACCATGCGCCTTGGCACCTACCCCTGTGTGCTCGTACCCGGCACGCTGGCCCACGCCGCCTACGGCCAGGCGCAGGTGAACGAGCGCCATCGCCACCGCTTCGAGTTCAACAACCAGTACCGCAGCGTGCTCGAGGCCGCCGGCCTGGTAATCAGCGGCCACTCGCCGGACGGGCGCCTGGTCGAGATCATCGAACTGCGCGAGCATCCCTGGTTCGTGGCCAGTCAGTTCCACCCCGAATTTCTGTCGCGCCCCAACCAGCCGCATCCACTGTTCCGCGAATTTGTCGCCGCGGCAGCCCGCACCCAGCGGGCCAGCGAGCCGCAGCAGTTGCGCCTGACCGATGCCGCCGATCCACAGGGCGCTCGTAACTGGGCTGCAGTTGAACTCTCGTGAGGAATCAGTAAGTACGGCATCCCCGCCAATAGCTACAAAGCATATGTGAAAACCCTCTCAAAGGGGAGGGTTTTCACATTGAATGGGGAAACGTTTCCCCTTGCGGCAACTCCACGCCACTAACCGTGGCTTACCCTATTGCATCGGAGGGAAAACAGATTATAATGTGTTGCGAATGGGACGGCTAAGGCGAATGCGATGGGCATAGCCACCCTGGCACCCCTGGGCCCTATGGGCGAACCTGCTCGCTACCCTGGCACGGACCAACCACGGCAATGGCCCTTTCGGTAAGGAGTGGCGAGCGATGAGCTTCGCGGACAAAACCATCACATGTCGCGATTGTGGAATGGACTTCGTATTCACGGCGGGCGAGCAGGAGTTCTACGCCTCCAAGGGCTTCGTCAATGAGCCGACACGCTGCCCAACGTGCCGCCAGGCGCGCAAGGCTGCGCTGAACAGCAACGGCAGTATGCGCGATGATCGCGGCCCCCGCCCCTCGCTGTCCGGCGCTGCGCCACGCGAGCGCGTTGCCTATAAGACCACATGCGCCAATTGCGGCCAAGAGACCACTGTGCCCTTCGTGCCACGCGGCACCAAGCCTGTCTACTGCAGCAGCTGTTTTGACCAGATGCGCAGTAGTGGTCGCGAAGCTCACTACTAGCCGCCTCGCCCCGCAACCGGCGGGTCGCACGCAGGGGACGGAACTTATACGTTTGTACCAAAAAGGCCGGTCGCGCGATGAGCGACCGGCCTTTTCGTGTGTCTTGAATGGCCAGCATGCCGCGACGCGGCGCTTACTCCAGGTAATCCCGCAGATGCTGCCCAACGTCGGGGCTGCGCAGACGCCGCAGCGCCTCAGCCTCGATCTGCCGGGCACGCTCGCGGGTCATGCCGAGCGTGCGGCCGACTTCTTCCAGCGTGCGCCGGCGACCGTCGACGAGGCCGTAGCGCAGGTCGATGATCCGGCGCTCACGCTCGCTCAGGTGATCGAGGGCGTTGGCCAGGTCGCGCCGTAGCAACTGCGACGAGGCGAAATCGGTGGGTGACGGCAGTTCCTCATCGGTGAGGAAGTCGCCCAGCGTGTGTTCCCCCTCGTCGCCCACCGGTGTCTCCAGCGACACGGGGCGGCGCGCGGCCTCCAGCACGCGCTGGATGCGGTCGACCGACTGGCCCAGCGCGATCGCGATCTCCTCGGCCGTCGGCTGGCGCTCCAACGCCTGGGCCAGCCGCTCGGAGGTGCGCTTCACCTGGCCAACCGACTCGCTCATGTGCACCGGCAAGCGGATGGTGCGCCCCTGCTCAGCGATCGAGCGGGTGACAGCCTGGCGGATCCACCAGGTCGCATAGGTGCTGAAGCGGTTGCCCTTGCGGTAGTCGAACTTCTCCACGGCGCGCATGAGCCCGATGTTGCCCTCCTGGATCAGGTCGAGCAGCGATAGGCCCCGGCCGACGTACTTCTTCGCGATGCTCACCACAAGGCGCAGATTGGCCTGGATCAGGTGGCGACGCGCGTCATTGCCGATCTGCACATCCTGCTCGAGGGCGCAGCGTAGCATCGGCGTCAGGTCCGGCGCGCGCAGCCGCTCCTCAGCGGCATTGCCACGCTCGATGCACTCCGCCAGTT
This sequence comes from Chloroflexaceae bacterium, assembly GCA_034432515.1. Lineage (GTDB taxonomy): Bacteria > Chloroflexota > Chloroflexia > Chloroflexales > Chloroflexaceae > JACAEO01. The sequence continues at coordinate 6,618 of DAOUBZ010000061.1, forward strand.
CGACCTCTTCGCTCGCCGTCAGCAATGCAACCCGGCCGATCTCCTGCAGGTAGTGCTGGACGGTGTCGAGGGTCGGCTCACTGCCCCGCGGCGAACCTGGTTGCTCGTGAGTCAGGTCCTCGAGCTCGACAATTGACTCAGCCTCGGGATCATGCTCCGTGGCCCGTGCATCGGTGAACTCCCAGTTAGGTGTGGTCCGCTTGAGCATCGATCTGTGCTCCTAGCCTAGCAGCAGAGACACAAGCTAACTCCATCCCGCTGGGGAAGGAGCGCTGCCGTCGTAGCCGGTCTTAACTTGCACTCAACGAGTCGGGGTTAAGCGCGCGCGGTGTTGGGTTGAGGTTGCGCAACAGCCACAAAAGCTGATAACTGCGATGCCAAGTATAGTTGTGATAACTCAACTTGTCAAGTAGTTTCACGCGCAAACTAGATCGGGTGCTGTGCAGCCAGGGCGCATGCCACCTGGGCCGCAACCTGCGCATTGCGCCGGAGCAGCGCCACATTGACGCCAATGCTCTCGCCATGGGTCTCCTCGGCCATGGCGGCGAGCAGAAACGGGGTAACCGCCGGGCCACGGATGCCGGCCGTCTCGGCACGGGCCAGGGCGCGCTCGATCGCGGCCTCAACCTGATCACGGGGCAGGGCCACTTCGTCGGGTGGCGGAACGCACAGCAACAGCCCGCCAGGCGCAGCCATGGCTGAAAGCCGGCGTTGGGCAAGCCACAGGCGGGCCACCGCTGCCGGGCCGTCAGCGCGCGCGGGCAGCGCCAGCCCGCTGCTCCGGCTGTAGAAGGCCGGCAACTCGTCGGTGCCAAAACCAACCAGCGGCACGCCCAGCGTCTCCAGGTATTCCAGCGTGGCCGGCAGATCGAGGATGGCCTTGGCCCCGGCACAGACCACCAGGACCGGCGTGCGGGCCAGTTCGGTCAGATCCGCCGAGACGTCCCAGCTGCGCTCGGCGCCGCGGTGCACGCCCCCGATGCCGCCCGTGGCGAAGAGCGCCACCCCGGCGGCGGCAGCCAGGGCCATCGTGGCGGCGACGGTCGTCGCGCCATCGGCGCGCTGCGCGACGCACAGCGCCACGTCCCGCCGTGAGAGCTTGCGCACCGCGCTCCCCCCCATGGCCAGCCGCTCCAACTCAGCGGCGGTGAGCCCGACGGTTGGCACCCCGCCCACGACGCCGACGGTCGCCGGTACGGCGCCCGCGGCCCGCACCTCGGCCTCCAGAGCGTGGGCGACCTCCAGGTTCTGCGGATGGGGCAGGCCATGACTGATCAACGTGCTCTCCAGCGCCACCACCGGCTGGCCCTCATCGACCGCAACCGCCACTTCTTCTGACAGACGGAGCATGGTGTCACCCTTCGTGCGTTATGGCGACAACGCGACGGCGCCGGTTGCCGCAGCGGCAAGCCACACCCATGATGTGAGGACTACGCCGGGGCCAGCGCCCCTACCCGATCGACTAGATAGACAACCAGGCCGTGGCGCCTGGCCAGCGCAATTTCGTTGGCGGTGCCCTCGACCAGTACCAGCGCAACATGGAGCCCGCGTCGCCGCAGGGCGAGCAGCCGTTCGATCCAGGCGGTTGGCGCGCCCGAGGCCACCAGGACCACGGTGCTGCCCCAACCGAGGTCAGCGGCCGCGCGGTCGAGGGCAGCCAGCACCACGCCGGTGCCGGGGGCTTCGAGCCGGCCCAGCAGGCGCAGCACCTCGATCAGTTGCGCCCGGCCGCCCGCCGGGGCGAGCGGGGCCGCCTCCGCACCAGTGATGGGATCGCGGCCACTGGTGCAGAGCCCCACCGCCTGGCCCCGGCCCAGCAGGTCGGCGGCCAATGAGGCGGCGGCGACCACCGCCCGTTCCTGCGCATCGAAGGTGTAGCGACCGGGATACTCGGCCACGCTGAAGGCCAGCGCGATCAGCGTTTCGCGCGCGATCGCGGGCTCGTAGCGCCGCACCTGTAACGTACCGGCGCGGGCGCTGCTCTTCCAGTCGATCTGGCGGATGCTGTCACCGGGGGCATAGGGGCGTGGGCCGAGCGGCCGGGCCGGATCACTGAACAGGCTGCCGCGATCGGGCCGCACGCCGAAGGGCAGCGCAGCCGGCAGGCCAAGTTCGGGCAATGGCAACACCTGCGGGTAGATCACCAGGTAGTCCGGCTCTGCACCGGCGAGCGGGCGTTCGAACAGGCCGAGCGCGTCGCCGGTGCGCAGCTGTAGCGGGCCGAGTTGGTAGCGGCCCCGCCGGCGCCCCTGCAGGGTGTAGGCGATCGCGCGCTGCTCGCCCGCGCCCAGGGCGAGCACCTGGCGTACCGCAGGCATCGTGCGCAACTCGCTGGGCAGGCTCTCGTGCAAGGCCAGCCAGGGGATCGGCACCAGGCCGCCATTGCGCAGCGCAATCGTGACCTCCACCGTCTCGCCGGGGAAGGCGGCCGCAGGCGCCTGCCGCGACCAGCGTACCGCTCGCGCCGCCGCCCGTACCCACAGCCAGGCGGCAAGCTGCAGCCCTACCAGCACGTAGAGCAGGTAGAAGAAGAGTTCGCTGCGCAGCGCGGCGGCCACCACCAGCAGCAGCAGGGTCAGCAGGCGGATGTCCACGGCTTCACATGCGGAAGACGCCGAACCTGGTCGACTCCTCGGGGGCGTTGCCGGCGGCGGCGAGGCCCAGGGCCAGTGCCTTGCGCGTATCGGGCGGGGCGAGGATGCCGTCGTCCCAGAGGCGGGCGGTGGAGTAGTAGGGGCTGCCCTCGCGCTCGTACTTCTCGAGGATCGGCGCCTTGAAGGCCTCCTGCTCGGCGGGTGTGAGGTCGCGGCCCTGGGCCAGCAGGTTGTCGCGGCGCACGGTGAGCAGCACATTGGCCGCCTGCTGGCCGCCCATCACGCTGATGCGCGCGTTGGGCCACATCCAGAGCTGGCGGGGCTGGTAGGCGCGGCCACACATGCCGTAGTTGCCGGCGCCGAACGAGCCCCCCACCACCACGGTGAACTTCGGCACGGCGGCGCAGCTTACAGCGGTGACGAGCTTCGCCCCGTCCTTGGCGATTCCGCCATTCTCATACTGCTTACCGACCATAAATCCGGTGATGTTCTGGAGGAAGAGCAGTGGAATGCCCCGCGCGGCGCAGAGCTCGATGAAGTGCGCGCCTTTGAGCGCGCTCTCGCTGAAGAGGATGCCATTGTTGCCAAGAATGCCGACCGGGATGCCCTCGATCGCGGCAAAGCCGCAGACCAGGGTCGTGCCGTAGCGGGTCTTGAACTCGTGGAGCCGGCTGCCGTCCACCAGGCGAGCGATCACCTCGCGAATGTCGTAGCTCTTGCGCGGATCGTGGGGGAGAACGCCGTAGAGCTCCTCGGGATCGTAGCGTGGCGGTTCCGGTGACTGGAGCTCCCAGGGTGGGCGGCGGCGCGGGCCGAGGTTGGCAACGATATCACGAACGATGCCAAGCGCCTCGCGGTCATGCTCGGCGAAATGGTCGGCAACCCCGGAGAGCCGCGTATGCACATCGGCGCCGCCGAGTTCCTCGGCGCTCACCTCCTCGCCAGTGGCCGCCTTGACCAGCGGCGGGCCACCGAGGAAGATCGTGCCGGTGCCCTTGACGATCACCACCTCATCGCTCATCGCCGGCACGTAGGCCCCGCCGGCGGTGCACGAACCCATCACCGCGGCAATCTGGGGGATGCCACGGGCCGACATCTGGGCCTGATTGTAGAAGATGCGCCCGAAATGGTCGCGGTCGGGGAAAACCTCGGCCTGCAGGGGCAGAAATGCGCCACCGCTATCGACCAGGTAGATGCAGGGCAGGCAGTTCTCCTGGGCGATCTCCTGGGCCCGCAGGTGCTTCTTGACAGTGAGCGGGTAGTAGGTGCCGCCCTTGACGGTGGCATCATTGGCGACGATCACGCACTCGCGGCCGCTAACCCGCCCGATCCCGGTGACGATGCCGGCGCCGGGCACCTCATCTTCGTAGACATGGTAGGCGGCCAGCGGGCTGAACTCCAGAAAGGCGGTGCCTTCGTCGAGCAGCAGATCGATCCGTTCGCGCACGAGCAGCTTGCCGCGGTCGGTGTGCTTCTGGCGCGCGTCGGGGCTGCCACCGTGCGACGCGGCGAGGATACGACCGCGCAACTCCTCGGCCAGCGCCCGGTGGTAGGCGGCGTTGGCCTTGAACTCCTCGCTCTGCAGTCTGATGTGGGAGTGAATGATCGACATAAGGGCCTCTTCAGGCAGGCAGGACGGCGAACCACACAGAGGACTCGCTGCGGCGTCGGGCGCTCGTGGGGCCCCGCAACGCATGCCGGGCAGCCACGTACGTGTTCCGCTTCTCCTGGGAGCGAGGGCCGTTTGCCCGCGAACGTTGAACACATACGCAGCCCTGGCACGGCAGGCCGGGTGACTGCACTCACAGCAGGCCTTTCAACTCCTCGGCGGCCTTACGGTTCATCCCCGGCACGGCGGCAAGCTCATCGATACTGGCCTGGCGAATAGCGTCGAGCGAGCCAAAGGCCTTGAGCAGGGCCTGTTTGCGCCGCGGGCCGATGCCGGGGATCTCCTCGAGCGGCGAGGCCAGCGCCGCCTTGCCACGCAGCTTGCGGTGGTAATTGATCGCGAAGCGGTGGGCCTCCTCGTCGATCCGCTGCACCAGGTTGATCGCCGGGCCGCTGCGTTCCAGCACGATCAACTCCGCCTGGTCGGCGCGCACCAGGTCGAAGCGGTTGCGATCGGGACCCTTGGCCACACCGACCACCGGGATCTGCTCAAGGTCGAGGGCGCGGAGCGCCGCCACTGCAGCATTGACCTGGGCCCGGCCACCGTCGACCAGGACGAGATCCGGCAGATCAGCCCAGGCCGAGGGGCCGGTCGGGCGCTCGGCTTCCGCCGTTGCGCCGGGCGGAGGCGGGGTGTCCCCGTTGTCTGCCGCGCCGTTCGCCTCGGCGGGTTCATCAGCCGTGCCCAGGGCTGCGGCGGCGCGGCGGAAGCGCCGGGTCAGCACCTCGTGGAGTGAGGCAACATCATTGGCGCCGGCCACCGTCTTGATCCGGAAGCGCCGGTAGGCCGCGGGCTTCGGCTCACCGCGCTCGAAGACGACCATACTGGCGACCGCCTGCTGGCACTGCGTGTTGGAGACATCGTAACACTCGATGCGCTGCGGGAGGGTGGGGAGCTCAAGCAGATCGCGCAGTGCGCTGAGGCCGGCCACGGCGCGCTGCTCGGCATTGAGCCACTGCTGGCGCAACTCGGCGAGCTTCTGGCGGGCGTTATTGGCGGCCAGTTCCACCAGGTCCTTCTTTTGGCCGCGGCGCGGGACGGCGATCTCCACCTTCTGGCCGGCCTTCTGGGCCAACCAGGTGGCGATGATCATCGGCTCCTCGACGTGGTCGGCCAGCAGCAGGGTCGCCGGCACATTGGGCGCGCGGTTGTAGAACTGGGTGATGAACGAACTGAGCAGGGCCGCATCGCTCTCGTCCTCGGTGCCCTGCAGCGTGAAGGGCTCGGCATTCACGAGTTTGCCGCCGCGGATGAAGAGCACCTGCACCACGGCCGAGCCGTCCTCGCGGGCGAAGGCGATCACGTCCTGGTCTTCATCGACGGTGCGCAACACCTGCTGGCGTTCGGAGATCTTCTCGATCGCAACGATCCGGTCGCGGAGGTAGGCGGCCCGCTCAAAGTCCAGCGCTTCGGCGGCAGCCTCCATCTCGCGGCGAATATCGCGCACAACCTGCTCGGTCTTGCCCTCGAGGAAGCGGCAGACGTCGTCGATCGTCGCCCGGTAGGTTTCCTGGCTCACCAGGCCGGGCACACACGGGCCGAGACAGCGCTTCATCTGGTAGTAGAGGCAGGGCTTGCCGAGCTTGCGATGGCGGTTGAACTTGTCGTCCTTGCACTCGTAGGGCGGGCGAAAGGCGAAGAGCCGGTTCAGCAGGTCGAGGGCTTTGTAGACCGAGCCGGCGCTGGCGTAGGGGCCGAAGTAGCGGGCGCCATCGTCGAGGACCTTGCGGGTCGAGAAGATGCGCGGCCAGTCTTCCTGCAGGGTCACCTTAATGTAAGGGTAGGTCTTATCGTCCTTGAGCAGAATGTTATAGCGCGGCCGATGCTGCTTAATCAGGTTCATCTCCAGCAGCAGGGCCTCCAATTCGCTCTGGGTGACAATAGTGTCGAAGTCGGCAATATGGCTGACCAGGCGGCGTGTCTTGGCGCTGAGGCCGCGGGGTGAGCCGAAGTAGGAGCGCATCCGCTCACGCAGGCGCTTGCTCTTGCCCACATAGAGCAACGTGCCCCCGCTGTCCTTCCAGAGATAGACGCCGGGAGCATCAGGAACCAGCTTGAGGCGCTCCTCAAAGCTGACGGGATCGGCAATCGCGGTGTAGGAAAAATCGGGCATTGCAGCAGTGCAAACCTGCAACCGACCTGCGCGCAAGCCACCGTGGCCTGGCCCCTCCTGGCAGACCATTGTACCGCCGCGGGGCGGGGCCCGTCAAAGCGGACCATCGGTCACGGTTCATCTGTTCTTCATCTGGATGCGCTATACTGCGCGTGCTCGTTGGAGGGTTCCTGCGAGTCTGACGATAGTATGCAACACAACCAGGGATAGACTAAACTATGGCGGTAACGACCCGGCAGATCCAGCGTGAAGGACGGCGTTTCGATCCGACGCCAGGACAGGTGCGCTACTCGCCGCGCTGGCTTGGCGCGGCGGCAGGCGGCGGCACGGCGGCGGCGCTGGCCCTGGCGACCGGGGGCGCG
>DAOUBZ010000062.1:0-5937 GCA_034432515.1 Chloroflexaceae bacterium
AGAACCAACGAGAAAACACCTTGTCGGGGGGCGTAGCCGCCCCAGACCCCACCGCCGGCGGCAGGCGGTGCATCAGCCATGGGGCTTGACAGGACGGCCTGGGCCGGTTATCATTAAGTGTAATTATAACACTATTAACCCCGCCGCCCGCTTTCCCCAGGGAGGACGCGATGCGACCAGAGCAGCAGCGCACGGCCGAGGGCATTCTCTTCACCGACCAGTATCAGCTGAGCATGGCCCAGCTCTACTTCCGCGCCGGGCTGCACGAGCAGCCGGCCCAGTTCGACCACTACTTCCGGCGCTACCCGGACTATGGTCTGCACGCGGCGGGCTACTGTATCAGCGCCGGCCTGGAGTGGTTGCTGGACTGGATGCGCAGCGTCCACTTCCGCGAGGAGGATCTGGCCTACCTGCGCGCCCAGCGTACCCGCACTGGGGCCCAGCTCTTCGCCGATGATTTTCTCGACTATCTGCGCCGTCACGGCAATTTTGCGGCGATCAGCCTCAGCGCCATCCCTGAGGGTCGCGTCGTCCACCCTGGCATGCCGCTCAGCGTCGTACACGGGCCGCTCGCCATGGCCCAGATCCTCGAGACCCCGCTGCTGAACCAGCTCAACTACCAGACCCTGATTGCCACCAAGGCCGCGCGTATCCGCGAAGTGAGCCGCGCAAGCATGGTGCTGGAGTTCGGCCTGCGCCGCGGCCAGGACCGGGGGGCCAATGCCGGCACCCGCGCCGCACTGATTGGCGGGGCCGACTTCACCTCCAACCTCGGGCTCTCGAGTACGCTCGGCCTGCCGCCCAAGGGCACCCACGCCCACTCGCTGGTGCAGGTCTACCTTGCACTCGGCTACAGTGAGCTCGACGCCTTCCGCGCCTACGCCGAGGTCTACCCGGATGACTGCACCCTGCTTGTCGATACGGTCGATACGCTGGAGAGCGGCGTGCCGAACGCGATCCGGGTCTTCGAGGAACTGCGGGCGAAGGGTCACAAACCGGTGGGCATCCGCCTCGACTCGGGTGACCTGGCCTATCTGGCCATCCAGGCGGCCTTGCTGCTCGACCGGGCCGGCTTTGGCGACGTAGCGATCGTGCTCTCGAGCGACCTCGACGAGCTGGTGATCTGGCAGATCCAGACCCAGATCGCCACTGAGGCCGCGCGTTACGGTGCCGACGGCGACGCGGTGATCCGCCGGCTGGTCTATGGCGTCGGCACCCGACTTGTCACCTCGCATGGCGAGGCCGCGCTTGGCGGCGTGTACAAGCTGGTGGCGATGCACAACGGCGACGGCTGGCACCCGGCGATCAAGGTTGCCGACTCGCCAGCCAAAATCACCACCCCGGGTCGCAAGCAGGTCTGGCGGATCTATGACCAGCGTGGCCTGGCTACTGCCGACCTGGTCTGTCTCGACGATGAGGACCCAACGCCCATGGAGCGGATCGTGCTGCGCCACCCGAGCGACGCCTCGCTCTTCCGCGTGCTCGAGCCGTCAGCGATCACGGCGATCGAGCCGCTGCTGGTGGAGGTGCTCGACGCGGGCCGGCTGGTCTACGAACTGCCATCGCTGGAGGCCATGCGCGAGCGTCGCCGGAGCGATGTCGAGCGGTTGGACCCGGGGGTACGCCGTATCGTCAACCCGCACGTCTACCACGTCTCGCTCTCGCAGCGCCTCTGGGACCTCAAGCAAGAGTTGCTGGCCAGTCTCGCGGTCGACGGCTGATGGCGCCCGAGCGGATCGTCCATCAGGTAACAGCGGGCGATGCCGGCCTCACGGTGGGCGCGCTGGCCGAGCGTCTGGCCGGTGCTACCAGGGCGCTGGCCGCGGCGCGGGGCGGAGTGTGGCTCGATGGGCGTCGCGTGGCCGCGCCCGATGCGCGCCTGAGCGCCGGTGCAGTTCTGGAGCTATGCCTGCCGCCGGAGGCCGGCTACTGCGAGGTAGAGCTGGAGCCCGCCGATATCGCCTACGAGGACCCGTGGCTGATCGCGCTGCACAAACGTGCCGGCTGGTACGTGAGTGCCACGCCCTGGGACGCCCATGGCAACGTGCTGGCGGCGCTCACGGGCTACCTGGCCGCCCGCGATGGTGCCGCACCGCCGCTGCACCTGGCGCACCGGCTCGACCGCGACACCTCGGGCGTGCTGCTGCTCAGCAAGGACCGGGCGGCCAACGCCGCGCTGCAGCGCGCCTTCGATGCGCGAGCGGTGCACAAGCGTTACCACTGCCTCTGCGCCGGCGTACCAGACTGGGAAGAGGTGGAGCTACGCACCGGCCATGGGCGCTCACGCGGCGGGCGCTGGCGGCTCTATCCGCTCGCGGCGGTGGGCGAAGCGCTGCCGGCGGGCGGTGGCACGATCCGCGAGGCCCATAGCAGCTTCCACCTGGAGCACGTGCTGCGCGACGCCGCCCTCGTCGCTGTGAGCCTGCACACCGGGCGCACCCACCAGATCCGTCTGCACATGGCCGAGCTCGGCCTTCCGTTGCTTGGTGACCTGCGCTACGGCGGCCCGCCGAGCTATGCTGGGCAGCCGCTGGCCGGGCACCTGCTGCACGCAAGTGAACTGGACCTGGCCCACCCGATCAGCGGCGCGCCGCTCAGCCTCCGGAGCCCGCTGCCGGCCAGCTTTGCGGCAGTGATGGATCGCGGGCGATCGCCGTAGGGCCGAAGCCATGGCTCCGGCCCTACGGCGATCTGCGTGTGAAGAGGTAGGCCAGGAGGCCGCCAAGCGCACCCGTGAGGAGACTGAGGGCCTGCGCGAAGACGAAGAGGCGTGGTACCGGGATCAGGCCCGGGTTGCTCACGGCGGCAGCGAGGATCGCCGTGACGCCGACGAGCAGGCCGTGGAGCACATAGGCTTCATCGGCGATGCGCGCCGCAACGAAGCCGCCGGCAGCGGTCGCGCCGAGGATGAGCGCGATAATGAACAGGTGCGCAGGCTGGCTCAGACTTGGCGCAGTGAAGACACTCGCCAGCCCGAGCCAGCCGATCGTCACCTGGGTCAGCGTGCGCAAGGAGAAATCGGCGAGCCAGCCGAAGAAGACCGCCGCCCACTGGACACGTAGTTCGCTCCGTGGCACCGGCTACTGGCTCATGCCCCAGGCGATCAGGAAGATCATCAGCGTGATCTCCATCGCCCGCAGGCAGTCGGGGATAACGCCACGCCAGTACTCGTGCTGGCCGAGCCACCACCAGATCCGGTTGGCCCCTGAACGGAGGCGTACCTCGTCTTCCCAGCGAGCCAGTTGCTCGACGCGAGCCAGACGAAACAGGCGGCGCGTATGAACAACGACAGTCGAGGCCCACACGCCAGCCATCATCAGGTGCAACAGCAGCGGCATCGGTCGTTACTCCTCGTCCACGCAGAGGGCGGAGGCATCCGTGCATCGCCACTCCAGCCCTTATCCCTTGACCCAAATCCGATGTTAGTAGTATGCACCGATTTTGCCCAGCTGTGCAAGTCGCTATTTGATCCTTCAAGGATCGCGCCGTGGGTACTAGATCGGAGTAGGCGTCTGGTACTGGGGAGCCTCAATCGCGACCACGGCTGATCGTATCGAAGCGGCGCTTGAGGGCAAAGGCGACGGCGAGGGAGAGCAGCGGGATCAGGCTGAGGCAGAGCAGGGCAACAAAGACACCACGGCCCGCGCCGGGGGGCGGGTTGCCCGTATCGTCCACGCGCATGGGTAATGGGCCAGGCAACTGGGGCAGGGCGAGGTGGTCGGTGAGTGACGCAGCGTGGTGGACAGCCAGGTGGGCGGGCAACGGCGTTGTCGTGGCGGGGAACAGCGCCGGGGCGACCAGGGTCGTGAGCACGAACAACAGTCGGAGCACGTGCATAGGACATGGTCCGTGGTGAGGATGGCTCGTAGCGGGCTCAAGCGCGTCTGCCGGGATGCGCTGGTTGGGCCGACGCATTGGCGGCGCCAATGCGTTGGCCTTACGGGGTAGGACTCGACCCGTTACAGGTGCCGTCGGCGCAGCGTTCCGTCTGGCCACCAAGCAGGTAGCGATTGCGGGCCACCCAGGCGTAGAGTGGGCGAGCCAGGCTCATGGCGCCGGGCAGGCGCAGCAACTCGCCGAGACCGCGCAGACTCGGCAGGCGCAGCAATGTCTCACGAACAGCCTCGGCGCCGCGGTAGAGCGTGCCGTCGGGTGCCACGACGTGCAACTCGCGCTGAGCGTCCTCGGGTGTGACCTGGGGGAAGCGCGCGCGAGCCTCGGCTGAATTCATGTCAAGTAGTTCAATCAGATCGTCATCATTGTAGCCGGCGAGCAATTCGACCTGACTGGTACAGATGCGGCAGTTTCCGTCATAGAGCACGGTATAGCGCGCAGTTGTCATATTGGCGTAATCTTGTGTAAGGCTGTCGTAATATACGCAGCTAGGGCGTATCAGCGGCATATCAGTACTATATCATCACACGGTGGTCAGCGCAAAGGTGGTGCCTGAGCGCGGGCCGCTGCTCCACGTTCGCGCCGGAGCGAGCGCGAGGTGTACGGCCCGCAACACAGAAGGGGCCGCGCTTTGCCGTCCCCTGTGGGCGGGAGGAGGGAGGCCATTGACCACGGTTGTGGAGGAGCTCTAAGGCCGGCGCAGGGCCGCCTGCCAGCGGATGGCCGCCAGGGGCTGGTTGCTGTGATCGGCGAGATGCATTCGTGCTAGCGGGGAGATGATAATGCAACGACCACGCAGCTTGCGGCTGATTGCCGCCGGTTTTGCACTGGCCCTGGCCGCCGTGCTGGGGGTGTTCGCCTACACTTCGTCGGCCTCCGTGGCCTCGTTCACGATCTACAGCGATCGTGGGCAGACCACCTGCGATCGCACGGGCGCTCCGGCGTCCACCGTCTTCCAGAATGGACGCTTCTACCTCAACCTGTCGCGCTACTGGAACGAGCCGGTGGAGGTTGACATCTCGTTCCCTGATGGCCGGCTCTTCACCGTGCCTGCCTCGCTGCTGCTCGACGGCACGATCGACCAGGTGATCAACAACCCGGTCGCAAGTCGCGCGCCGGCTAACATCGCCGGGGAGCTCTCGGCGGTACTGAATGTGCCGGGCACCTGGCCCTACGGCTGCTACTTCTTCACCGGCCGTGGCCTGCTGAGCGGCAAAGTCTCGGGCGCCGCGATGGTCGTCGTGCCCGGCGGTGGCCCCGGGCCGAACCCTGGTCCGGCCTTCGCCTCGGTGACGCGGGTCGGCAGCAATGCTTCAACCGGCGTGCAGGGCTCGCGGGTCGATATCAACGGCGGCGGCTTCCTCGGGGGCGAGCAGATCTCGATCTGGGTCACCGCGCCCGACGGCACGGTGCTCAATTTCCCGCCCGGGCCGGCGGTCTTCGCCGATAACTCGGGGGATTTCCGCGCCGCCTTCACCTTCGATGGCCTCAACCCGGTCGGCACCTACCAGTTCACGGTGCTCGGCACCATTAGCGGCTATCGGATCATCACACCCTTCACCCTCACCTCGCCGCCGGTGGTGCAGACGGGCTGGGCCCAGCTCCGCGTCGCCTATCCGCCCGACCAGGCCGATCCGCAGCGGAGCGGCTTTGAGGTCCAGGGCAGGCTCTTCTACCCCGGCGAGCGTGTCGACATCTGGCTGACCCTGCCCGATGGCGCGGTGCGCGGTCTGCCCTCGCAGTTTGCCGACACCGTGGGCGACTTCTACGCCGTGCTCTACCTCGATGAGCGGCTGCCAACCGGCTTCTACCAGGCCACGGCCAAGGGCAGCCAGAGCGGGCACCTGGTGATCACCAGCTTCACGCTCCAGCCGGCCATCCCGCAGGACACCGTCTTCAATCCTGATCCGGGCCCCGAGATCATCGACAGCAGCAGCGATATCACCGGCTCGCCACCTGCCGTCCTTGATCCCTTCAATCAGGGTACGATCGGCGACCGGCTGCCGTAGCCGGAACATCATCGGCTGAGCGGACGGCGGGGTG
>DAOUBZ010000063.1:0-4852 GCA_034432515.1 Chloroflexaceae bacterium
TGGTGGCTTGCCCCGGTGACGCCGGCTGCGCGCCGGGCGTCGATGGTTCGCGAGAAGCGTAAAGACTATTCGGGCTGTAGTATACCATTTCCCTCAAAATTTTGGTATGATGAGCCCACTTCCACTTTACACTGTGCCGCGCGATCCGGCGTCCGCCGCCGGGGAGTCACACGGCACCGGCGGCAAGGCCGCCAAGGAGCACAAGCTATGGCCCCCCAGCGGTGGCTGCTGGCGCTGCTGATCCTGGCCTGCGCGGCTGGCCTCGCGCCCGCCCAGGCCCAGGCGCCGCAGAACAACATCGTCGTCGTCGACCCGGCCCGGCCGCCGCGCAACCTGCTGAGCGACGAGGAGCTCACGCGCATTGAGCGTCTCCAGAACGAAACGGTCACGCCACTGCCGCTCAGCCCGGTGAGCCCCGACGATCAGGTCGTCCTGGTCGTCTCCGACGAACAACTGGCCTTGTTCAATCTGCGTGATGGCAGTTCGCTCGCGATCGACCCGGAGCGCTTCGGGAGCTTCGCGCCACTGCCGCTGAGCGGCTTCACCCGCTTCAGCTGGCTGGATGAGCGCACGCTCGGCGCGTTTGCGATCAACTTCGCGGCGGCCAGGCCGGAAGAGGCGTTCGTCAAGCTGCGCATCGACCGGGAGACGCTGGCGATCAGCGCCGAACCGGTGCTGCTGCCAGCCGACGCTGGCGTCGTCTCGGTCGCGCCCGATCTCGACCGCTACCTGCTGGTGACGCGGCCGCCCACCGCGCCGGAGGACACTGGCGCTATGGGGCTGACCCGTGTCCAGGTCAGCCGGCCCGACCCTGGCGCAATCCGCGCCGCAGCGATCCCGCTGCCACCCGGCCTGCAGCGCCGCGTCACGCTGGCTCGCGCCAATCCGGCCTTTGAGCGGCTCTGGATGCTACAGGAAGACGAAGGCGACGCGACGAGCGCAAGCGCCACCCCGCAGACGCTCGATCTGCTGCTGTTCAGTCGGGTCGACGGCAGCGCCCGCTATCTCACAACCATTCCCGCGGCCTCGGTGCTGGCCGGCGAGACCTGGACCAGTGACAGCTCCCGGCTGGCCTTCTCGCTCTACGGGCTGCTCGACCCGGAGAAGGCGCGCTTTACCCTGGACGGCGCGCTGCTCTCCGAGCAGGTCTACCGCGACGTTACCGGCAACCTGGCGCCGGCTGAGAACCCGATCCTGCAGAACAACAACACCTACATCGTCGATTGGGCCAGCGGTCAGGTGCAACTGCTTCGCCCGCGCGACGCAACGCCGGCGATCCTGGCCGCTGTCGCCTGGGCGCCCGACCAGCGGACCCTGCTGGTGAAGGCGTGGCACCCCGCCCGGCTCAAAGGCCGGCGGTACCCGATCTACACGCCCCAGTTCTCCGAGCGCAGCTCGTATCGCTTCTACGACCTGGCCGGCACGGAGCTTGGACGCGTTGAGAGTGACCTATTCAGCAGCGGCGCTTTCGCCAGCGCCGCGGCCGAGTTCGTCTCTCCGGACGAGATCATCTTCCGCGCGGCCCGCGGCACCGACCGCCATCCCTACCTCTACAACCGGGTCAGTGGTGAGTTGCGCAACCTGGCCGACCGCGCCGGCTCGTACTACAACGTCGTTGCCACCAACCAGAGCCGTGAGATCGTCTTTATGTACAGCTCCTTCAGCGAGCCGCCGGAGCTGTACCGCCTGGGCTGGGATGGGCGGGGCCTGACCCGGCTAACCTGGTTCAACGAGGAGTTGCGCCAGTTCGCCGACCTGCGCCAGGACCCGGTGCGCTTCACCCTGCGCGACGGGCAGGTGCGGGTAGGCGTCCTGATCCAGCCCGCCAGTGCGCCGTTCCCGCCGCGCAATGCGCCGCTGGTCGTCTGGCAGGAGGGTGGTCCGGGGCGAGCGATGGTCAATCGCTGGCTGACGAACGTCGAGAACCCATACGCCCTGCTGCCGGCGCTGGGGCTGCCGCTGCTGGTAACCCCGCTGGCCGGGCGGGCCGGGTACACGCCGGCCAGCTTCAACGCCCTGGTGGATGGTAACAACTTTGGCGCGAAGGACATCGACGAGCAGGCCGAGATCGTGCGTCAGCTGATCGCCCGTGGCTGGACGAGTCGGGGCAAAGTGGGCATCACCGGCTGCTCCTACGGTGGCTATTTCGCGCTCCAGAGCCTGGTGCGCCACCCCGAGCTCTATGCCGCAGCCAATCCGCAGTGCGCCTTCGTCGATCTGGTCACCGACTGGACGCGTGGCTATGACCGGCTCGTGCCCTACCTGCAGGGGTTGCCACCCTACAACATTCCCGAGGAGTACCGTAACGACTCGCCGGCCTACAACGCAGGCCGCATCCGGGCGCCGGTGCTGACCTTCCACGGCACCCAGGATTTCCTGCCGATCATCCAGAACGAGAACCTGCACCTGCAACTGGTGAACCGCGGCGTGCCAGCGCGCATGGTCAAGTTCCTGGGCGAGGGACACGGCCTGAGCGAGCCGGCCAGTCAGCGCTACGCGGCCCAGGAACAGGTGGCCTGGTTCCGTACGTACCTGAAGTAGCCGTATTCTAGCTGCGAGGGACCCCGTATGTGCCCAATTCCCACACGCATGGCCCCGGGGCCACGCTGGTCGGTCGTCCTGCTGATCTGCACAACGCTGCTCCTGGCCGGTTGCGGAGCGCTGGGCCGGACGCCGACGCCGACGCCCCCGCCGACTGCGCGCCCGACTCAGCAGATCACGGTGACGGTGCCGCCCCACGGCGCCACGGTGGGCTCGCCGATCACGGTCAGCGGCAACGTTGCGCTGCAACCCTTCGAGCGGAACCTCAACTACCGGCTCTTCGGCCCCAGTGAGGTATTGCTAGCCCAGGGCTCCATAACCACGGTTGGACCGGACGAAGGCCCTGGCAGCTTTGCGGTCACGATCGGTTATACGCTGGATCAGCAGGGACCAGGGCGGCTCGAGGTGTTTGAGATCGACGTGGCTGATGGCACCATCCGGGCGATTGCCTCGCTGCCGCTGGTGCTGAACCCGGGCCAGGCGCCCACCCCCGGCGCCGAAACGCCGACCCCGCTGCCCTCGCCCACGCCGCTGCCGCCGCCCTCGCCCTCGGCGCAGCAGCAGATCCTGATCGACTCGCCGCCGCCCGGCACCATCGTGGGCAGCCCGGTGGTGATCACCGGGCGCACCGTGAAGCTGCCCGCCGGCAACAGCCTCAGCTACGCCTTCCGCGACGCGGCGGGCGGCTTGCTGGGCAGCGGCTCGTTCCCGGTCTCGGTCACGGCAACCGGCACCGGCATCTTCAACGCCTCGCTGACCTTCAACCTGCCGCCGGGCGGGGGTGACATCAGCCTGGAGTTGGTCGAGCCAGGGGCCGCCGGGGCGCCAGCCGTTGCCCGGACCACGCTGGCCCTGAGGGTGGCGGCGCCGCAAGCCATCCTGATCGACACGCCACCGCCCGGCACCACCGTGGGCAGCCCGGTGGTGATCACCGGGCGCACGGCGCGTTATCCCTTCCAGGGGAACCTGGGCTATCGGGTGCTCGACGCCGCGGGGCGCGAGATCGGCCAGGGCACCTTCCCGGTGAGCGGCGACCCGGCTGGGCCGAGCAGCTTCAATGCCTCGATCGGCTTCAACCTGCCACCGGGCGGCGGTCGCATCAGCGTCCAACTGGTCGACCAGGATGCCAACACCAACCAGATCGCGGCCACGGCGCGGATCGAGCTCAACGTCGCGCCGCAGCAGCAGGCGATCATCATTGAGTCGCCGGCGGCTAACCAGCAGGTCGGTAGCCCGATGACCGTCGTGGGGCGGACGGTGCGCTTGCCGCTGGGCAGCCAGCTCAGCTTCCGCGTCCGTGACGCTCAGGGCCAGCAGATCGGTGCGGGCCAGTTCGGCGTTGCCGGCTCGCAGGACGGCGGTGGGCGCTTCAATGCCCAGATCTTCTTCAACCTGCCGCCCGCGGGTGGACCGATCACGCTCGAACTGCTGGAGATCGACCCGGCTAACGGCCAGGTGCGCACGAGCACCAACCTGCCGCTGCAGGTGGCCGGGCCGCCACCCACGCCCACGCCGACCTCGCTCCCGACACGCCAGGCGATCACGATCGAGACGCCGCCGACCGATACGGTGGTGGGCAGCCCGGTGGTTGTGACCGGGCGCGCCGCGCTGCCGCCGCAGTTCGGTGAGCTCTACTATGTGATCCGCACGCTGGCGCGTGAAACGCTCGGCCAGGGCCGCTTCCCGGTAGTCGCAGGCCCCGGGCAGGTTGCCAACATCCCCTTCGTCGCCTCGATCAGCTTCGCCGAGCCGCCGCAGGGCGGGGCGATCATCGCCGAGATCTACGACCGCGACGGCGCCGGCCAGATCATCGCCAGCGCCACGGTGCGGCTCCAGGTCAACCCGCGGCCCAGCACACCCACCCCGACGCTCTCGGCAGGTGGCCAGGGTGGTACGCAGCGGATCACGATCACCGCGCCGCTCACTGATACGCTGGTGGGCAGCCCGGCGACGATCGATGGCATCGTTGCGCTGCTGCCCTACCAGGGCGAACTGGACTATCGGGTCACCGACGCGGCGAACCGCGAGATTGGCGCGGGCGTATTCCCGGTCATCAGTCCCCGCGTCCTGGGTGACCCGATCACCTTCAGCGGACAGGTGAGCTTCAGGCCGCCCGCCGGAGGCGGTGCGATCACGGTGACGATCTTCGATCGCAATGAGAGCACCAACCTGATCCTGGCCGAGGCCTCGGTGCGGCTGCAAGTCGCGCCAGTCTACCCGCAGCCGCGGGCGCCGTGAGGCGGGGAGGCGGTGACGCGAGGCGGCGGTGACGCGCGACGCGGGCACACGCCGCCCCGTCGGGCCGCGTCGG
>DAOUBZ010000064.1:0-5733 GCA_034432515.1 Chloroflexaceae bacterium
GTAGGTTCTCCGAAGCAGCCCCCAGGGGGCGAACCTACTATTATAGCTCGTGCGTTCTCCTGCTGCGTTCACGGCAAGTGCGGGAGAGCCACTATTCGCTTGACAAATACACACGCCGAGGTCGCCGAGCAGCGTGGCAAAGGTGTGGCGCAGGTCGTGGAGGCGCACGCCGGGCAGCTTCGCCTTGATTCGTGCCGCCATGAAGGTGCGGAAGAAGTTGCGCGGGCTGGTGGGCGTGCCGGCTTCTGAGGCAAAGATCAGGCCGTGCTCCTGCCAGGCATCGCCCAGCTTGCCGCGCTCGGCCTGCTGCGCCTGCTGCCGGGCCTCCAGGAGCGCGAGCATCTTCGTGGTGAGCGGCAGGGTTCGGCCGCTGCCCTCGGTCTTCGGCGTGCTGATCACCACCTTCGCGCCGACTCGCTGCACCTGCTGGGTCACCGTGATGGTCTTCGCCTCCCAGTCGAGATCCTCCCAGCGCAGGCCCAGCACCTCGCCACGGCGCAAACCCAGGCCCAGCAGAAGGTGGAAGGCGGTCGCGTTGCGCGCAGTGCCGATCGCCGCCAGCAGCCTCCGCGCCTCCGCGACGGTCAGCCCGCGCATCGGCGCCCGGCCGAGCTTGGGCAGCACCACGCCCTTGGCGACGTTATGGGTCACCAGCCGGTAGCTCACGGCGACATCAAGTAGGGCACTGAGCCGAATATAGACGTTGCGCACCGTCGATGGGCTATAGTCCTCATCCGCGAGGTCGTGGATCAGCTTCTGCACCCGCGGCGTCGTCAGCTTGTCGATGCGCAAGCTACCGATCCGTGGGGTGACGTACTTGGTGATGATGAAGCGGTAGCTGTCGTGGGTGGAGGCCTTGACGCTGCGGCGCACCACCTCCTCCAGCCAGGTCGTCGCGAACTGCTCGACCGTGGGCTGCTTCTCGGTAAGGTTGACGCCCTGGGCGCGCTCGCGCTCGAGCTCGCGGAGCTTCTCGCGGGCCTCGCGCTGGGTCTGGGCGCGACGCTTCGGGCGCCGGCCCTGCTCGTCGGGCGGGAGCTGCGCCCACCAGACGCCGTCCTTATCCTGGAAGATGGTCCCCTCGTTGTTCCCGCGGCGACGGCTCATCGGGGTCTCCTTCGTTCATCGTTCGCCCTACTTTTCGGCAAGCGCAAGCGAGGGGATGGGCGTCTACCCTCCCTTGAACAGCTTGTCGGAGATTTTGATTACGCGCAGGGCCAGGCCAAGGCGGTACCCCTGCTGGATGAGGTGTGCCACCCGCTCCGCGGAAGAGGGGTTCGTCAGAACGAGGGCGGCGTACTGCTCCTCACTGCGCTGATGCGACTGCTGCCCGCCGCGCCGCCCGTACGCGACAGCGTTCTCGCTGGTAAACCGTGCCATCTGGGTGCCCTTCTGGTTTGTCTCGAAACCTGGGCACACCGAACCAGCCGCCGAAGCGGCTGGTAGGCACTGTGGTGAGATGGCGCCGGCCTGGCAAGAAGAAAGCCCCAGCACAAGGCTGAGGCTGTTACCGGAGGTTTGCTGGGAGGAAGGGCTACTCGGTAGGAAGGGGCGAGCCTATCCGTGCCAATCGCAGCGACGACGCGGGGTGGTGACGCTGCTCAGGTTGTCGGCGTGTCGCCGTTCGCGTTGAGCCAGCTGACCAGATCGGTTTGCGCCGTAAAATCAAGCAGAGCCTCGCTCAGGGCGAGCATCGGCTCGGGCGGGAGGGCGGCCACACGGGTGCGCAGCTCCTCCGGGAGGGGGCAGACCTTGCGATTCAGAAGGCGCAGCACGATCGCTCGTCGCTCTTCAAGCCGCCCAATCTCCTCGAAACTGGTGATGAAGCGGGTCACGCCGCTCGTCCGGCGTCCTGCTGGTCGAGCCAGGCGACCAGGTCGCTTTGGGCGGTGAAGTCAAGCAGCGCCTCGCTGAGTGTCAGGAGCGCCTCGGGAGTAAGCGCCGCCACACGTGCCTGGAGCGTATCGGCGATCCGGCGGGCGCAATCCGTCGAGGGCGTCGGGCCTCGCCCAGACCTGCCCGTCGGCCCGGAGACTACGCCGGAGCAGCTGGAAGTCAGCCGCCTCGGACGCGGGCGGCAATGGGTCGCGGATCCACTCCCACACATCAGCCAGCTCCTGTGGCGGCGCCTCCCGGCCTAGCACGTAGCCCAGGCCCACCCGCGCCGTCGCCCGCCAACGGCTGTACTTCGTGCCAAGCACCCTATCGTTACCCTGGTTGAGCGCATCGAGCAGATCCCAGGCCTCGATCGGGTCGAGCTGCACCGGGGTCGCCGTCGCGAGCAGCAGACTCGTCGTTCGGGCGGCAACCGTCCGAACGAAGCGCAGGAGATTATTCGGGTCGACCGGCTCGTTGCGGTGCGCCGGCCCGAGGTTGCGACGCCGCGCACGGTGGGCCTCGTCGACAATCACACAGTCGTAGCTCAACCCGGCGAGGACAGCCGCCGCCTCGGGCGACTGCGTGACCAGCCCTGAAGAGACGATACCGACGCGGCGGGGGCAGCGCGCAAGCTCAGCAACCCCGGCCTCAGGGTAGACGACGCCCCGCTCGTCCTCCCAGCTCCGGCCGTTCCAGATTGCGGACGGAAGCTGGAGCAGCGACCACAGCTCCTCCTGCCACTGGCGAAGCAGCGTGCGCGGCGCGACGACAAGCACGCGCCCCCCACTCCAGAGGGCGATCAGCTTGGCCGCGAGGGCGAGCTGCACCGTTTTGCCCAGGCCGACCTGATCGGCCAGGACGAGGCGAGCTCCGCCCTGCTGGTGCTGCTCAAAGGCCAGCCGCACAAAATACTTCTGGTGTGCCCAGAGGCCATTCTCGCGCCGGTAAACGGGGAGCTCGACGCTGACCGCCGCAGGGTCGCTCTTATGTTGCTCCTTCCAGGAGGCCACGTCCGGGATGACCACGCGCCGGGCGAGGCGCTCAACGTCCTGGATCACGGCCTCGGCCAGCTCGACGGCGGCGGGGTAAGCCCACAGCGCATCGAACTCTTCCTGCACCCACGCGATGCCCTCGGCGCTCTCGTCGGACCAGACCAGCTCGTAGTTCAGCTCCCAGGCTGAGCGCGACTCGTTGGTGCTGCCCATGAAGGCGATGCGCCGCCCATCAACCCGCGTGATCACGCCGGCCTTGCCATGAAGGAGGCCAAAAATCTTGTCGGGGAGCACCTTGACCTTCAACCGGCCATTGCTGAGGAAGCCGTACAGGCGCTCGAGCCGTCGTTTCAGGGCCGGGCTCAGGTCGGTGGGCAGGCCGGCGCACCACTCGCGGTACATGGCCTGCTTCGCCGCCCGCGCCGTGGAAACATCGAGTGGGTCGAGGTCGGAATTGCATATGACCCGCACACAGACCCCGTCGGCCAGCGTTTCCAGGGCCTCACCCGCGATTTCGAGCACCGACGAGCGGAAGTAGCCGGCGATGCGGTCGTAGGCCTGCGCTCCGGCGAGCAGCTCGGGCAGGAAGCGGCGCAGCGGGGTGCGACGGGAAGAGAAGCGTTCGATCATGCCGCGCTCACGTATTCCAGTCTTCGATCACCAGCCCCGGAATCTGGTCGAAGTGCCTGAGGTTACTGGTCACCAGGACGGCGTTGTGCGCCAGAGCGATCGCCGCAATCTGCAGGTCTTGTGAACCGATGCGAAAGCCCTGGCTCACCAGGCTGCGATACGTGGCCGCCGCCTCGGCGTCGAACGAGAGCACCGGCACGCGACAAAAGTAGCCGTGGGTCTCCTGGAGCCGCCGGTAGGCAAGCTGGCGCGCCTGGTCATCCTGCTGCCGGTTGACCGCCGCAAGCCGCCCGCGCAGCTGCTCATACAGCGTGATCACCGTCGTCGCAACGGTCTCGGGTGCGACCTCGGAAAGGCGCCGGATCACGTTCGGCCGTCCGCCCTGCTGGTACGTGACCGTGTCAGTGTCAAGGATGAAGCGGATTGACGCCATCGCCTACCCGTGCTCGCGGGCGGCGTAGATATCGCGCAGCATCGGCTCAAGCTCAGGGTCGTCGGCGAAGAGCCCCGCCGTCTCGATCCACGGGTTGGCCGGCCCGGCCCCAGATGTGGGCACGTCGAGATACACTACTTCGGTTGTCTGAAGGGCGTCGGCGATGGCGTGCTGAATTGCCGCGAGCACCTCGTCACGGGTATCGCCGACGCTGGTAATCTCGGGAAGCAGTGGCACGGCTGCCTGATATTTGCCGTCAGGGCGACGCTGCAGGAGGACAGGGTAGTGCATAAAGCCTCCTTTGTTCAAACACATTATAACGAGTCGCCCTCGATCGCGCCGAGCAGCAGCTGCGCAGCTCGCACGTCCCGCTCCCAGTGCGGCAGCCCGTCAGGTCGGGTAGCCAGGTAGCGCAGCAGCTCGATCAGCGTCTGGCGGCTCGCCCAGTAGGTCGGCAGCTCCTGGCGGAGAAACATGCGGGCATTGCGAGGGTCGCGCTCGGGGTCGGTTGCAGTCTTGAAGATGCCGAAAAGCGCATAGCGCAGCAACGAGCTCCCGAAGCTGTCGTCGTCCGACTGGCGCAGATCCCGTGAGCCGAGCTCGCTGGGCGTTTTCAGGCGCACATGGTTGGCGGTGCGGCTGGCCAGCAGCGCCCGGTAGTCGCCGGCGCCGTAGCCGCGAGCGTACTCCTGGTAGACCCCCTCGCGCATCTCGCCGCTGGCCTCGATGCTGACGCCCTTGAGATAGAGCCGCTCTTCAGGGCCGAGCCGCCGCCATGTGGTGCGCTCGATCCCTGGCGGTACCAGGTAGTCGGAGGCGATGCGCACGGCCTGCTCTATCAGGCCGGTGAAGGGCGATTTCTCGCCCCTGGTGCGCACCCGGCGCAGTTCACGCTCGGGGTCGATCTCGTCGATGGCGGCGTAGCTGGTGATCACGCGCAGCGCGGCGGCGTAGGCGGCCAGCTGGTAGTCAGCGTCGCCGAAGTTGGGGTCTTCCTTGGGGTCGAGGTCGATCATCGACTGGAGCTGGCGCTGCACCTCGGCCTGCATATCGGGGTAGAGGTCGCTCAGGTCGCCCCGCTGGCTACCCTTACGCTTGCGGAGGACGAGGACAACCGTGCCCTGTACGTGGTTGCCCTGCTTGATCCCTGCGCTCTCGGTCTCGGTGGCGATTGTCCACGCGGCGGTGACCTGGAGCCCCGCCGCCCAGAGCAGCAGGGCCACGTCGGCCCAGACGTCGGCGCTCTGGTGGGTAAACATCACGACCTGGAAGCCGTCGTCGGGCATCTTCGCGGCCAGGTGCTGGTAGCACTCGCTGAGGGTCACGCGGAAGTCCGGCCCGGTACCGCTGACCGCCAGGGCTCGCTTGCTGTCGCTGTACCAGCCGGGGAACAGCTTCACCAGCCGCTTGTCGTACCAGGCCAAGAAGAACTCCGAGATCTCCTCGTAGAAGATCGCGTCGGCATAGCCGGGGTCGGTGATCCAGATGTCGCACTCGCGCTCAACGGCGCGGGTGTCAGTTGCTTGTACTTGTATTTTTTCACGAACAGTGGAGTTTACTAGATCGAGAAAGAAAGCTGTAGCGAGGGCTGAAGTGCCCCGACTGATGTGATTGACGAGCGGTGTGCCGAGAGATGGTTTATAGAAAGTTTGTGGACCCTTCTCATTCGCGCTGCTGGAGTCCCACCTTGAGTTTCGGCTATTCCAATCGGCTATAGCAGTCCTAAATCATTTGTAAAACACCGTAGCGCTGACGATTGGGAAAGTCGAAGACTTGACGCTCCACCACACGCTCAAAGGC
>DAOUBZ010000065.1:0-5504 GCA_034432515.1 Chloroflexaceae bacterium
CGCCGTTCTGTGAGATCGATTACAGAGCGGCGGGACGTTGGCCGTATCCCTTGCCTGTGTACGAACTGCTGGTTCTGTATGTCTGATCACAGTCGCGCCCGGCTGACCGATCTAGACTGGGCGTGTCACCGCAGGAGGGAGCGCGCACCGGACTGCAGGTGAGCAAGCGATGAAGACCGCTACCGCGCCCTCCACGCCGGAGGGCGCCAGAAAAGGATCGCTCCCATGTTCCATACCCTGCTGACCAGAGCCCGCCAGACGCGGGCCAGCCACAGCACTGCCGCCATCCGGGCTCGTCCTCGGGCTGCTCTTCCTCTCGACCGGTGTGATGAAGTTCGTCGTCCCTGAGCTCCGCTCGGCGTTCTCCGGACAGCTCGCCGCGGCCAATATCCCGTTTCACGCTCTCAATATGTGGCTCGTACCGGCGGCCGAGCTTGTCGTCGGTGGGCTGTTTAGCCTGGGCCTCCTGGCCCGCCTAGCCAGCCTGGCCTCGGCGGGCATGATGCTCGTCGCGACCTATGTGCATCTGGTCGTGCACGACCCGGCGCTCTTCCCGCTCCAGCCCGAGGCACCGATCATCCCGATCCTCACCATCCTTGGCTGCCTCTACGTCGCCTGGCGCGGAGGCGGCTCCTGGAGCCTGGACCTGCGCGACGCGCAGGCTCAAAGTGTGGGGCACGAGCCCGTACATGTCGCCTGAATTCGAGCGCTCGGCCCGAGCAATCGTCCGTTGTGTGTTCAATCTCACAGTTCTCGCGGCTGGCCGGGCCTACACTGCCATCAGCGAGCAAGCGAACGGGGCAGCCGCCCCGACACAGGAGGACCACCATGGCGACCGTAGCGCGAACCCAGGGCGGGATGAACCAGAAATTGATCGGCGGTGTGGTCGGCGGCCTGGCGGGCGGGGTGGTCTTCGGCGTGATGATGGCGATGATGGGCATGCTGCCGATGATCGCCAGCCTGGTCGGCAGCAGCTCGGCGATGGTGGGTTTCCTGCTCCACATGGTCATCAGCGCGGTGATCGGCGCGAGCTTCGGCATGCTCTTCGGCGCCCGCAGCACGAGCTTCGGCCAGGGCGCGATCTGGGGGCTGGTCTACGGGGCGATCTGGTGGGTGCTTGGCCCGCTGGTGCTGATGCCCCTGATGATGGGCATGGGCCTGCAGCTCGGCGCCGCCCTCTCCGGCCCCATGCTGATGAGCCTCGTCGGCCACCTGATCTTCGGGCTCGTCACCGGGCTCGTCTTCGCCTGGTTCGTCCGGCGCTGACGGCGGCTCCAACGCTACCTCTCCCTTCAGCGGGACGGGCTGTGGCCCGTCCCGCGCCACCACCAGGACAGTGAACCATGAAGCCCTGCGCGTCTACGTCTCCGCCGGCTGCTTCCTCTGCGACCGCACCCGCCAGCTCGTCGCCGAGGTGCGTGAGCAGCGCCCGGCCTACCCGGTGGAGCTGGTCGACCTCGATCAGCCCGATGCCGTGAAGCCGGACTTCGTCTTCGGCACCCCGACCTATGTGCTCGGCGAGCGCATCGTCTCGCTGGGCAACCCGGCCCTCGCCACTCTGCTCAACCTCCTCGATACCGAGGCTGCGCTGGCGACGGCCGTGGAGCTACGCGCGGCGGCGTGAGGGAGGTGAGCAGTGATGGACAAGCTCTGGTTTCTCGCCGAGGTCGACATCCTCCAGGATCTCGCGCCGGCTGAGCTGGAGCAGATCGCCGCCCGCGCGCCGATGCAGTCGGTGCCGGCGGGCGCGGTCTTCTTCTCACCCGAGCGCGCCAGCGAGGTGCTCTTTATTCTCAAGCGCGGGCGGGCGCGCCTGTTTCGGCTCTCACCCGGAGGAAAGGTCTTCACCACGGCGATCCTGGGCAAGGGCACGATCTTCGGCGAGATGGCCATCCTCGGCCAGCAGATGCAGGATCAGTACGCCGAGGCCCTCGACGAGAGCGTGATCTGCCTGATGAGCAAGGCCGATGTACAGGCGCTGCTCTTGAGCGACCCACGAATCGCCGCGCGCATTGCCGAGACCCTGGGCCAGCGCCTCCTCGAGATGGAGCGCCGCCTGAGCGGGACCGTCTTCAAGAGCGTTCCCCAGCGCGTCGCCGACACCCTGCTCAGTCTTGAGCGCACCGAGCCGCGGGCGGTGTGGCCGTTCCGCCAACCGCACAGCGAGGTCTGCCTGACCCATGAGCAGCTGGCGGAGTTTGTCGGCACGTATCGTGAGACGGTGACCAAGGCGCTGAGCGAGCTGCGCGAGCTGGGGCTGATCGAGCTGCGCCGCGGGCGCATTGTGCTGCTCGACCCCGAGGCCCTGGCGGCGCTGGCGGAGGTGTAGGCCGAGTCGGAAGTTATCGAGGGGCTGCGCGAGATCGCGGAGCGGGTGCGCCCGCCGCGGGCGGTGCACCTGAAATGGCCGTTCGGGCACCCGCTGGGCGAGCCGGGGAACCGAGCCCAGCAGCTGAGCGTGCTCCACTACGCCCTCGCCGCGCTCTACACCGTCGAGGAGCCGGGGACCATCCTCGACCCGGAGTGGCGCTGGCGGCGCGAGACATACACTGAGCCGTCCAGCTGGGCGATGCAGTAGGGGCCGGGAGGCTCACTTCAGGAGGGGCGTATGGGAGCAAACACATGCGCGAGTGGCTGAGGATTGCACTGGAGCCGGCGGTGGTACGGCGCGCCGTCCGCATTGCCCTGGTGGTCGGAACCATGCTGATCCTGATCAACCACGGCGACGCGCTGATGCGCGGAGCCCTGAGCCCGCTGCGCTTGGGGCAGATGGTGCTGACAGTGCTGGTGCCGTACTGCGTCTCCACAGTCTCCAGCGTCAGCGTGCTGCATGATCTGCGCCGGACAGCGCCGGCCCATCCTATCGGCGAGCAACCGCCTTCGCCCAACTCATGATGATAGTGGCAGGAGGTCGAGCTTACGTGCTCGGCCTCCTGCGTTCCGATCGAGTGTCTACAGCGCCTACGCCTCAACCCGCACCCCGTGCCAGAAAGCGATGTAGCCGGCGATCTGCCTCGCGGCGTCCTTGGGCTCGGGGTAGTACCAGGCGGCGTCCTTATTGGTGGCGCCGTCCACCACCACGTCGTAGTAGCTGGCGGTGCCCTTCCAGCCGCAGACGGTGTGGCTGGCGCTCACGCTCAAGTGTTCGCGCTTGACCGCCTCGGGCGGGAAGTAGTGGTTGCCCTCGACGACCACCGTCGCGTCGCTCTCAGCGATGACGGCACCATTCCAGATCGCTCGTGCCATGGTGATGCTGCTCCCGTGACTCTGCTTCAACGCTGCGACATGAGTATGTGGCGGCCAGCGCTCTTGTTCTGTGAGCCAGTGCACACTTCGCTCCGCCAGTCACGTAAGCCGGATAATCTCGTCCTGGGCGAAGATCGGCCCGACCTCCAATCCGAGGCCGGTGTAGAGCTGCGGCGGAACGCCAATGTCGGCCAGATACAGCTCGCCGACGTAGGGCGCTGCCTCTGGGGTGAGCAGTCCGGCCTTGGGCAGGGCCAGGGTCAGGGTCGCGGTCGCCGCGATGGCGGGCCTGTAGACGGCGCCAGAGCCGGCGTCGAGGCCCGAGGGCGTGTCGAGAGCTAGAACCGGCGCCTCCTGCGCATTCGCCCAGCGGATTAGCTCGGCGGCCGTGCCGCGGGGTGGGCCGCTCAGGCTGTAGCCGATCACCCCGTCGAGCACCACGCTAGCCGGGCCGAGCCGTGCGACCTGGTCCGCGCCGACGACCTGGACACCTAGCCGCAGCGCAATGGCCAGCTGGTGGGCGGGCACCTCGCTGAACGCGCTCATCTCCTTCGTCAGGGCCAGGGCGACGTGGGCACCCCACATGTGCAGCCGGCGCGCAGCCACCAGGGCGCCGCCGCCGTTGCCGCCCGTCCCGGCCAGGACGATCACTCGTTTGCCGCGCGGGTCGCCGTCCAGCAGCCGGGTGCGCGCCAGGTGCGCAAGGTGGCGGCCGGCGTGCTCCATCATCTGTAGTAGGAGGATGCCGTAGTCCTCGATCATCGCGCGGTCGACCTCGATCATCTGCGCGCGGGTGAGTGCAGGAACAGGGGCGTCACGCTCCATCACGGGTGTTGCCCTCTCGCATGGCGGCGCTGCCGCCAGCGCTGCACCGCGGACAGCGCCGCGGCGATGATAACCAGACCGAAGGCGAGGAAGAGCACCGCGATCGTCTGCGGGGCGCGCTCGCCAAGGAAGGCGTACAGGAAGGTGGCCGGCGCGATGCCGAGGGCCGTCGCGGCAAAGAACCAGCGGAAGCGCATCGCGGTGAGCCCGGCGGCGTAGGAGATCAGGTCGAACGAGACGAGCGGCACCAGGCGGGCCGCCAGCACCGCCCAGGCGCCGTGCCGAGCGAACCAGGCGTCGGTGGAGGCGAGTCCAGCGCTGCCTACGAGGGCCTCGACGACATTTCGGCCCAGGCCGCGACCGATCCAGAAGCTGAGCGTCGACGCCAGCAGGGCGCTGCCAAAGGTCAGCAGACCACCCCAGAACGTCCCGAAGGCCAGCCCGTTGGCAAAGGCCAGCAGGAAGGCCGGCAGCGGCGCGATCAGGGACTGTAGCACCATGAGTAGCGCCGAGATGGCCGGCGCCCAGGGGCCGAACGACAGCAGGTAGTCGCGCAGGGCAGCCACATCGCCGCGTGCCAGTAGGAGCGCGGCCCGGTCGACCTCGGCGCGCAGCTCAGGGAGCAGCAGGTAGGCGGCGATCGTCAGCGTCCCGAGAGCCAGAGTCCCACCAAGGCGGAGCCGGCGGATCGTAGCGGCGTTGTGAAGCCAGTGCACGGTGGGCTTGTGAGAGCGTTGCGGCTCGGAAGCAGCGGCCGGGAGAGAGGGACAGTCGGAGCACGCCATTGTGCACCTCCAGCGCGTGTGCCGGCATGCCGCCGGCAGCTCGACAATGTGTCGATGTCCTGAGCGTAGAGGGCAATAGCGCGCGTGTCTGTAGGAATACTTACAGTTCGTCCTTCTCGGCGTTGTGTGTAGGAGCTTACAGTTCTCGTGACCGCCCTGGCGTAGAGTGAGGCTGCGTCCAGGGTTCTCCCGGCAGAGCGCCCACGGCAGAATCGCCACCCGCCAAGAGGAACGTGCCATGATCTATCGCGCCACACGCTCCCCACAAGCCGGTACGCCCACCACGCGCCGGCAGCCTGCGCCTGGAGTGCTCGCAATGCCGCTGCGACGGGTGCAGGCGGGCGCTGTGGTGATCATCCTGGCCGTGACCGTGCTGATGAGCCTGGCGGTGCTCGGGCGCACCCAGCGCTATATCGTGCGCCAGAACGAGGACTACGCCCGCCAGCTGGCCTTCCACCTGAACGATGTGCTCTTCGCCGAGTTTGCGGACCTGCTGCGGCTCCCGGACGGTGGCCCGCTTCCCGACACGGGCGAGCTGGACGGCGCCGTGCGCCATATCCTGATCGGGCTGGACGTGACGCGCCTGGCGATCTACGACCGCACGGGGCGCGAGGTCTACACCACCCGGAGCGTCTACTCGGGTGGGCG
>DAOUBZ010000066.1:0-20575 GCA_034432515.1 Chloroflexaceae bacterium
GGAGAGGGGCCTGCCCTGAGCGGAGCCGAAGGGGGCAGGGGGGTGAGGGCAAGTAGCGTATCAGGACGCCATCCGCCAAAAAACCTACCCCTGAGAGGGCTGTAACCCCGGCCCCCACCTCACCCGAAAGTCACATTGACTCCGGCGCTACTGCTCCGCTACAATAGCTGCACCGACCGCGAAACCCCGTCCGTTTCCCCCGTGTCATCTGACTGTAATCTTCCATGCTTGAAGGGGCTATGCTCTACTGTATATAGTAGACTGTAGGCCTTGCGGGGCCGCGCGTGCGCTACACTGGCATTTTGCGAAGCGCAGAAAGGGATCGCCGATGGAGCGGATCATCATTCGCGACTACACTATCATCCCGCCCTTTGCCGAACCAGCGCGTGAGTTGCGGATTTTGAATAAACCGCTCTGGCTCTTGCAGCGCGATCTCCTGAAAACATACTGTAAAGGCAGTACCGAAATCGCTTCTATTTATGAACTTGACGAAAAAGTACCAGTCAGCGATACCGAATTGCTGGTGTATCGAGACAACCTTTATTTCAATGCTGCCTTAATCGACGAGTTTATCACTCAGGCCCGCGCTGCGGGCCGCCCCTGTCAGGTTGCCTTTCGCATCGGCGACCCGAGCATCGAGCGGCATGCGCTGCAACTCTGTTCAGGCATCGTGCGCCGTGACGAGGTGCCCTACCTGCAGGACGGCGTAGAGCGGCAGGGCGCGGTGCATGTAGCCGAACTCTACTACTACCCTGGTGGCCGCCGTGGTGCACCAATGCCGCTGGTGATCGACACCCAGAGCCACGAGATGGGCTACTATCGCATCCCGAGCTATATGGCCAGCAAAGGCGAACTGACCTATCAGATCCCGCTGCGGGCCTTGCTCTCGATCGAGAGCTGGCTGCACGTGCTGATGGCCAACATCCTGATGGGCACCTTCTCGCAGGCGGCGGCCCAGGATGTGAAGATGAGCCAGGCGCGGCTCAAGGACATCACCCGCTGGCGCGGAGCAGACTGGCGCATCTTCTTCGACAAGCTCGGCTTCGCGCTGGCGGCGATCTGGCAGCGGATCAACCCGCTTGAGCCACCCTGGCGCAACCACTTTCTGGCCTCCAAGGCGCTGGTCAAGATCGGCAAACGTTGTTCAATCGATCCCACGGCGATCATACACGGGCCCACGACGATCGGTGACGATGTCTACATTGGCCCGGGCGTGGTGATCGCCAATAGCGTCATCGGCAGCAATGTAAATATCATGCAGGGCTGCCAGGTGATGCTCAGCGTGGTGAGCGACCGCTGCTTCCTGCCCTTCAACGCCGGCCTGTTCATGACCACGCTGATGGAGAACAGCATGGTCGCCCAGAACTCCACGCTACAGCTCTGCGTGGTGGGGCGCAATACGTTCATCGGGGCCAACAACTGTTTCACCGACTTCAATCTGCAGAACGAGCCGATCAAGGTCGTCCACCAGGGTGAACTGGTCGAGGTCAACCTGCCCGTGCTCGGCTCAGCGGTGGGACATAACGTCAAGATCGGCAGTGGCTTCATCGTCTATCCAGGGCGTATGATTGAGTCAAATGCTGTTATAATCTTCGACAATGAGAAGAACCTGATCAGAAAGACGGTGCCCGGCCACGACCTCGAAGATCTCGACGAGGCCGCAGGCGAGCCGCGCCGGATCGTCTACCACTGGCCCCACGTCTACGACGACCCGGCCCAGCGTGGGGTCGCCCCGCAGCCCGCGCCTCTGCCACCGGACGGCACTGTTGCCACACACCCCAACGGCAACGGCGGGCTGCCCGGCGCCGCATGGCACGCGGCCCCCGAGGTCGCTAGCGAGGCCGCCGTCTCGTTCGACCACGACCATTCCGACCGTCGGCGCATCCGCTAGCACGAGGAGGATCGACCGGTGAGCAAAGAGCGCATTCTGGTCGTCGAAGACCAGGCCGATATCTCCAGCCTGCTGAAGATCTACTTTACCGCCCAGGGCTATGAGGTCTATACCGCGATGCGCGGCTCGGTTGCCCTGGAGATCTGCAGTAAGACCCCGCCGAACCTGGCCCTGCTTGATGTGAACCTGCCCGATATGGAGGGCTATGAGATCGGCAAGGCGCTGCGCGCCAGCCCGCGCACGCGCCATATTCCGATCATTTTCCTGACCGCGCGGGGCGAGCGCACCGACCGCCTGCGCGGCCTCGGGGAAGTGCAGGCGCAGTACTACATCGTCAAGCCCTTCGATATCGAAGAGGTCCACACGATCGTCAGGAATCAGCTGGAGGAGGCCCGGCGCAAGAACCAGTTGCACCCGGTGACCAATTTGCCCACTGCCGACCTGGTTAGCGACCAGCTGCGCAGCCTGCTCCCTTCCCAGGGCTGGGCCATGGCGCTCATCCAGATCAACGGGTTCGACCTGTTCACGCAGAGCTATGGCTCCGTGGTGGGCGAAGATGTGCTGAAGTTCACCGCCCTGCTGTTGAATGAGGCGATCAACGAGCAGGGCAGCAACGAGGAGTTCATCGGCCAGCTGGTGGTGGGGCCAGCCTTTGTGATTACCTCGACCCCTGAACGCATCCGGTCGATCTGTGAGCGGCTGGTCGACCGCTTTGATGATGAGATCGGGCTGCATTACAACTTCAAACATCGTAAGCAGGGTTACCTTGAAGTGCCCGATGAACACGGCGGCATGCGCCAGGTTCCGCTGATGTCGCTGTCGATCGGCGTGCTGACCAGCCAGGATGGCCCCTTCTCCGATATCCGCGAACTGAGCGAGGCCGCCGAGGAGATGCGCCAGCGCGCCGTGCAGCAGGCCCGTGAGCAGGGGCATAAGAGCGCGATCGCGTATAGCCGCAGGTAGGCTGTCGCAAACCGCCGGGCTGAGCGCCGCGGCGCTGGCCATCCCTTGTGGCGCTGCCCGCGTACGTGGGCAGGCGTGCTGTGCTGTGGGCCGAAGGGCTCGGAATGACAACCCTCGTTGTCGTAATACGTGCTCGGCCTGGCACGCAAGCAGGTGTCCCGAAAGCGCGTAGCGGCACGTTCATACTTACAGTTCGCTTGTGCTCTCCCCTGTGTCGCGCCAAAAGCCAGTGCGCTTCATCCCCGGATGCGACTGGGAATGCAGGAGCAGACAATCCCCCCTATGGATATGACGATCGCCTCGAGCTCAACCTCTAGCTGGGAGCTTCTGGCGCAGTTGGCCCACTGCGCACAGGACGGCACTGCCGACTATGCCGCCCCCGCCTGTGCGCGCAAACTTGGCGATCTGATCGCTCGCTTCCTGCCCGCGCCAGCTGGGCGCCTGGAGTTGATCGAGGACGATCTGGTCGTGGCCGAAGCGGTCTGGGGCAGCCTGCCGGAACCTGGCACCCCGCTGCTCATTCAGGCTGAACAGGAGTTGATAGGCCGGCTCTACCTCGGTGAGGCTGCGGCCAGCCTCGATCCGGCCTTTGTCAGCGCGCTCAGCGCCCAGCTCGCCCTGCTGTTGCTCATCCGGCGCCGGGCCGAGGAGGCCTTGCTCGCCGAACAGACGCGCGTGCTGGTGGCGGCGAGCCTCGAACGGGTTGGCACGCTCGATACGCGTACGCTGCTCCAGTCGGTGCTCACGCGCGCTGCCCTGTTGCTCGGCATCGAGCAGGGCGCTATCTATGCCCTTGATGAGGCCGATAGCCAGTTGACGCTGCTGGCAGCCGGCGATGGCCCGTTCCGCTACCCCGGGACGTTGCCGCTCGGTGGCCCCAGCCTGCCGGCACGGGTCGCCACGAGCCGCAGCTCCGAGGTTGGCAGCCTGCATCCTGCCGGTCGTCAGCGTGGCGGCGCTGCCCACGCCGCGCGCCTGGCCCTGGCCGTGCCCCTGCTGGCCCAGGAGGCGCTCGGCGGCGTGCTTGTGCTGGTGCTCACCAGTGAGGGCGCCAGCCACCGCGTGCGACGCCTGGCCGACACCTTCGCCCAACAGGTCACCTTGCTGGTGCGCAATGCGCAGCTCTTCAGCCAGCAGCAGCAGCGGGCGCGCGAGCTCTTTGTGCTGTATGAGAACAGCCAGGCGATCAATGCGACTACCCAGATCGAGAGCATGCTCAACCGGGCGACGGAGAATATCGCCCTTGCCCTTGCGGCCGATTACTGTATCGTCCTGCTGCTCGATGACGAGCCGCCTGCCGCACTGCGGATCGTGGCCGCCTACAGCGAGCCCGGGCAGACCGTCCGCCCCGCTGGCGCCGACCTCTGGAGCCGCAATGGGACCGCGCTGGCTGATGCGGCAACGATTATGGCCCAGGTTGGCCGTGGCGATCATCTGCTGATCGACGACACCGCGGCCATCGCCGCCCATAACCCGCTTGCCGCGACGCTCGCCAGTGATGGCTGCCGGAGCGCCTTGCTGCTGCCCCTGCGCGGTAAGGACGAAACGGTGGGCCTGCTGGTCGTTGGCTTCGCCCGCGCTCGCCGTCCGGTGCCGCCCGCCGAGCGCAACCTGGCCCAGGTGCTCGCGGCGCAGGTTGCCACGGCGATCTTCAACCGCCGGCTCTACCTGGCCGAACAGCGGCGCGCCAGTGAGCTCGCCTTGCTCCAGCGCGTCAGCCAGCGCCTGAATGCCGGGCTCGATCTCGATGAAACGCTGGCGGCCATCCTCGAGGGCGTGCAGTCGCTGACGCGCTTCAGCGGCGCCCTGCTGTGTCTCTACGACCGGCAGAGCCGCAGCCTGCGCCCCGGGATCGCCCAGGGGCTGCTCGGGCCGGAGCAACGCGGCGCCGCCCTGAGCGCGTGGCTCGTGCGTCACCAGCGGCCGCTGCATGTGGCCGACCTGCAACAGCCGCTCCCGCCGTTGAACGACCTGGAGCACCAGCAGACGCTGCGCCTGGCCAATGGCGCGCCAGCCCGGGCCTACCTGGGCGTCCCGCTGCGGCTCGGCGACGAACTGCTGGGTACCCTGGAGCTCTTCTCGACGCTCCCGAACACCTTCAGCGCCGATGATGCGCGCTTGCTCGCCATCGTTGCCGGCCAGTCAGCCCAGGCGATCGCCAATGCCACGCGCTACGAGCAGGCTGACATCAGCCTGCGGGCGCGTATCGAGCAGCTCCGCGCGCTCCAGCGGGTCTCCAGCCAGCTGGCGATTACCCTGGATCAGACCGAGATCCTTGAGTATGTGCTGGAGCAGGCGCTGCGCGCCACCGGCGCGACCCAGGGCCTGATCGCGCTGCGCGCCGCTGAGGGCGGGGCCGACCGCCAGGTTGCGCTCAGTGCGCTTGGTGGCCAGCACGCCCCGGAGATCTACCGGCACTCGATTGATGATGCCGTCGGCGTCGATGATGCGAGCTACGTGGTCGCTGAAGCGGTCGGCTTCGCCGCCTCGCACCGCGCGACGCTGGTCGGCAGTCCGCTGCCGGCCGGGCTGATCACCGCGCACCGCGCCCTGGCCCGGCGCGAGCCCGAGATCTGTGACGAGCTCGACCCTGCCGAGCTGATCGTGGTGCGCTCCCCTGCGGCCCGTTCCGCCCTCGCCGCGCCGATCTTCTACCAGGCAGGTGTCTATGGGGTGATGCTCCTGCTCGCCCCACGCCCGCGTGGCTTCGACCATGACGCGGTCGAGTTTTTGCGCGCGCTCACCCACCAGACGGCAGTCGGGATCGGCAATGCCCAGCGCTATGCCGAACTGGAGCACCTCTACCGGGTGCACAAGAGCCGCGCGCAGATCCTCAACAATGTGCTCGCAATCGGCCAGGCGCTCCGTGCTGATCGCAATCTGCGGAGTCTGCTGGAAGAGGTGGGCTACAGCGCAAGCGAATCGGCCAACTTTCGCACCGTGCTCTTCTGTCTGACCGACCGCGATCGGCCCGGCCTACTCCGCCCGGTGGCCGCGGCGGGCATCCCGCTCAGTGAGCTCGAGCGTATGGCCCGCGCGCCACTGCCGGCCGATCTGGCGCTGAGTTACCTCGATGCGCGCTTCCGCATGGATCGCTGCTACTTCGTGCCCGCCGAAGCGGCACGCCAGCTTGAGGCCGGCTACCACACGGCGGTGTTCAGCTACCTGCCCTTCGCTGATGCGCGTGGTCCAGGGGAGTGGCAGCCCGAAGACCGGCTCTGTGTGCCACTCTACTCGACCGAACGCGACCTGCTCGGCCTGATGTTTGTGGGCGACCCCCAGGATCGCCAGCGGCCCACGCTGCGCGCCGTTGAGCCGCTGGCGATCTTTGCCGATCAGGCGGCGATCGCGATTGAGAACCATGCGCTGCTCGACGATGCCCGCGCCCGCGCTGAGCAGATGGCGGCCCTGTTCCAGGTCGGGACGGCCCTGTCCGCCACCACCGATCTCGATGCGCTGTTGCACAGCGTCTACCAGGAGATCGTGGCCTACCTCGGCACACCGAGCACCTTCTTCATCGCCAGCAACCAGCCCGAGCGCGAGCAGGTGCGCTATGAGCTGTGTGTCCACCAGGGCGCGGTGCTCGCGCCCTTCCAGAAGCTCATCGTGCCCAGGACGGGCCTCACCGCACTGGTCATCAGCAGCGGCCAGCCGCTGCTCATCGAGGATCTGCAGCACGACCCGCGCTCCGCCGAGCCCGCTGGCCCTGCCGTCGAGGGCGCGGGCGCGGTGCGCTCGTGGCTCGGCGTTCCGCTGATCAGCCAGGGACGCGTGATTGGCGTGCTGTGTGTTCAGGACACGGCGCCAGCCGCTTTTGGCGAACGGGATCGGCAATTTCTCGCGGCCCTGGCCAACCAGCTTGCCATCGCGATGGAACGGGCCACCCTCTTTGCGGAACGGGAGCGCCGGATCACCGAACTGAACGTGATCAACCGCATTGGCCAGATCACCAGTTCGACGCTCGACCTGGAGCAGATGCTCCGCCAGACGTATGCCCAGCTTGCCGCCTTTCTCGCGCTGGACTCGTTGTGCATCTTCATCTACCACGAGGAAGAGAACCAGATCACCCTCTCCCTGGAGGTTGATGCAGGCAGCGAAACGCTGGATCGCTCTACGCGCCAGCCCGCGCCCGACAGCCTTGCGGCAGCGATTATCCAGACCCGCCAGCCACTCCACTTCCATGACGCCCGCACTGAGTGCCTGTCGCGCGGCTTCCAGCCGGTGAGTGTTGCGGGCGATCGCCAGCCGGCCGCGTGGCTGGGCGTTCCGCTGGTCGTCGGCGATGGCAGCGTGGTGGGCGTGATCGCGGTGATGAGCTACCAGCCGGGCCTGTATGGTGAGCGCGAGCTGGCCTTTCTGACCACCGTTGCCAACCAGACCAGTACCGCCATCGCGCGCGCCCAGGCCTTCGCCTCTGCGGAGCGCAGCGCGGCGGCCCTGCGCCAGAAGGTCGTTGAGCAGACCACGCTGCTCGACGCGGCCCAGATTCTCTCCTCGCTGCTGCGCCCCCAGGAGGTGCTCGACAAGCTGATGGAGCTGGTCAACCGGCGGCTCAACGTGACCACGGTGGCCCTCTGGACGATCGACGAAGACAATGTGCTCGTACCCGCCGCCCTCGATGGCATCCCGATCGAACAGGGTCGCAGCATGCGTGTGCCGGTGGGTCAGGGCCTGACGGGGCGGGTGGCCGCAACGGGCAAGCCGCTGGTGATCGACGACGTAAACGAGCAGGGCGGTTCGCTCTTCCCCGTCTACCAGCGCGAGCATCATTTGATCGCGTTCATGGGCGTGCCGGTGGTCTACCGGGAGCGGATCATCGGCGTACTGAGCGTGATGACCAATACGCCGCGCCATTTCAGCGCCGACGAGCAGGCGCTGCTGGCCGGGCTGGCCAACCAGGCGGCAACTGCGCTGGAAAACGCCCGGCTCTTCGAGGAGCGCGAGCAGCGCATTAATGAGCTCACCACGATCAACAAGATCAGTGCCGCGGTGAACGCGACGCTCGATATGCAGGCGCTGCTTGAAAAGCTCTACGCCGGGATCGGCGAGGTGCTCGATGTCAGCACGTCGCTGATCGGGATCTACGATGGGCCAGGCGAGACCTTGCACTACCCGCTCGCCTATGCCCGGGGCCAGCGGGTGCGTATGCCCGCTCGCGCCATGCCCCGCGGGGCCAGCGGCCTGGTGATCCGGAGCGGCCAGCCGTTGTTGCTCCGGAGCCGCGAGGAGGCGCAGCAGCTTGGCCTGGTGCTGGAGGACGACCACATCGGTGACGAACCGGTGGTGGCCCAGTCCTTCCTGGTGGCGCCCGTGCTCTTCGGCAGCAACGTCCTCGGGGTGATCAACATTCAGAGCGCCGAGCCGCGGGCCTTCGACGAGAATGACCGGCGCTTCCTCACCACTGT
The DNA here is from genome assembly GCA_034432515.1 of Chloroflexaceae bacterium. Lineage (GTDB taxonomy): Bacteria > Chloroflexota > Chloroflexia > Chloroflexales > Chloroflexaceae > JACAEO01. The sequence continues at coordinate 8,260 of DAOUBZ010000066.1, forward strand.
GGCCAACCAGGCCGCCGTGGCGTTCAACAACGCCCGGCTCTTCAGTGAGACGAGCCAGAATGCCCGTGAGATGACCACCCTCTTTGAGGTTACCCAGAACCTCGCGGGCACGCTTGACCCCGATGCGACGATGCAACTGGTGGCGGACGCCGCGATCAACCTGCTGGACGCTGAACTGTGTGCCGTCCTGCGGCTCGACTGGCGGGGCCAGATCGTGAACCAGGTACTTGTCGAGCAGCACACGCCGCGCCCGGATCTGCACCTCAACGTTCGCCTCGATGGTATGACCGCACGGCTGCTCGCGAGCGAGCAGCCACTGGCGATAGCTGACCTGCTCGAACACGCCGAGGCCAATCCCGATGCGCTGGCCAAGGGCATCCGCAGTGTGCTCGGCATTGCCCTCGGCGCGGTCGAGGAGCGGCTAGGCGTGCTCTGGATTGGTCTGCGCCGGCCGCACGAGTGGAGCGAGCATCAGATCTCGCTCTGCTCGATCCTGGCCAACCAGGCCTCACAGGCGCTCAAGAGCGCGCAGCTGTTCCAGCTCGAGCAGCAGCGACGCCGCCTGGCCGACACATTGCGTGATGTGGCCCAGTCGTTCACCTCCACCCTGGCGCTCAAGGAGATCCAGACGCTGATTCTCAACCAGCTCAGCCGGGTGGTGGCCTACGATAGCGCCGCTGTGCTGCTGCGCGATGAGGGCTACGGTCACCTGCACATCACCGAGGCGCGTGGGCTCAGCGAACCAGCATTGCTGGCTGCTGCCTTCGATGTCGAGCAGCACGACCTGCTCGAGACGATGACCCGCGAACGGCGCCCCGTGCTGATCGACGACGGGCTCCTGGACAACCGCTTCGCGCCATTGCTGCACCTCGGCTGGAGGGCCCGTAGCTGGATTGGCGCGCCGCTGCTGGTTGATAACGAACTGGTGGGCGTGCTGGCAGTTGGCGCCGAGGCTGCCCACGCCTACGACGGCGAAGCGGTCGAGGTGACCTTCACGCTCGCCAACCAGGCCAGCCAGGCCATCCAGAACGCGCGGCTCTTCGACCAGATCTCCAACCTCGCGGCCGACCTTGAGCATCGGGTGAGCGAGCGCACCGCCGAGGCCGAGCGCACCGCCCGGCAGCTCGCCGAGGAGAAGGAGCGTCTGGAGGCGGTCTACGCCATCACGCTGGAGCTGACCACGCAGCTCGACCTCGACGCGATCATTCGCCGCGCCCTGGAGTTAATCTCGCTCAACCTGGGCGTGAGTCGCGGCTCGATCATCCTGCGCGACCCCGCCAACGCCGAACTGGTCTGCCGCGCAGTGCTCTACGATCGGGGTAACGTGCAGGGAGCCAACATCCCCCTGCGCTTCGCGGGTGGCCAGAGCCTGGCCAGCTGGGTGATGCACTACCAGGAGTCGGTCAACATCCCTGACGTCCAACGCGACCCGCGCTGGCTCCACGAGAGCGGGCGCGCCGATACGGTGCGTTCCGCCGCTGGCGTGCCACTCAAGACCAGCGATACGCCGCTGGGGGTGCTCATCCTCACGAGCCCGGAGGTCGGCTACTTTACCGACTCGCAGATGAACCTGCTGGGGACGATCGCCGGCGTGGTGGCCGCCGCCGTGGCCAATGCCCAGCTCTACAGCTACATCAACGACCTGGCCGGCACCAACGCCGTGCTGCTCGAAGAACAGCGCGAAGAGACCTCGAAGAGCAATGCCGTCTTCCAGTCGCTCAGCGAAGGCGTGATCGTGCTCGACACCAACCAGCAAGTGATGCTCTACAACCCGGCTGCCGAGAAGGTGTTGGAGATCCCTGCCGAGGTGATGCTCAACCAGCCGCTCAGCCTGCTGGACGCCTATGGTGACAATGAGAGTGAGCGTAAACGAGCGCACACGATCTTCAGCGGCCTGCTCGCTGGCCTGCGCCACGTGCACGAGGGGTCGAAAACCTATTCGACCTACCTCGATCTGAATGATCCGACCCAGGTGATCGCGGTAAACCTGGCGCCGGTGATGGGACCCGACGGCCAGCGCTATGGCGACGTGGCCGTGTTCCGCGACATCACCCGCGAGATCGAGGCCGATCACGCCAAGCGCCAGTTCATCTCCGATGTGAGCCACGAACTGCGCACGCCCCTGACCGCGGTGAAGGGCTATATCGACGTGCTGCTGCTCGCCGGGACCGAGTCGCTCAGCGAGGAACAGGTCGGCTACCTGCAGATCATTCGCAATAATACCAACCGGCTGCGTTCACTGATCGAAGACATTCTCGATTTCGCCCGCCCCGACTCCAAGCAGAAACTGAATTTCACGCAGGTGGAGTTCCCGGCGGTGATCAACGAAGTCGTGCAGTCACTCCGCCTGGAGTACGAACGCAAGGCGATGCAGGTGACGATCGAGGCCGCGCGGAGCCTGCCGCCCGTGGTGGCCGACCAGAAACGGATCACCCAGGTCTTCCAGAACCTGTTCTCGAATGCGGTCAAATACACCTATGAGGGTGGGCGCATTCAGGTGCGGGTCTACCTGAACCGCGCCAACATGATGCAGGTTGACGTCGAGGACAACGGGGTGGGTATGACTCGGGAGCAGCTGAAGAAGCTCTTCCGGCCCTTCTACCGGGCCGACAACCCGCTGCGCGATGTGGCAGGCGGCACCGGCCTGGGGCTCGCGATCGCCAAGCAGTTTGTGGAGCAGCACGGCGGCGAGATGTGGGTGCAGAGCGAGCATGGCAAAGGCAGTACCTTCAGCTTCATGGTGCCGCTCCAGCAGCATGAGGCCAGTCAGCCCCACGAGGACGCCGAGTGAGCGCGATCCATCTCGACAACCGGCTGGTCCACTACGAGGTCTTCGGCCGCGGCCAGCCGATCATCTTTCTGCATAGCTGGCTCGGCTCGTGGCGCTACTGGGTGTCCACGATGGACCTGGCCTCGGAGCGTTACCGCGCCTATGCGCTTGACTTCTGGGGCTATGGTGAGAGTGATCGGCGTGGCTCCAGCTTCAACATCTCAAGCTACGTCGATATGCTCTGCCGCTTCATGGATCAGATGGGCATGACCGCGGCGAACCTGGTGGGCCACGGGATGGGCGGCATGGTGGCCATCCGGGCAGCGCGCGAACGCCCCGAGCGCTTTCTCCGCGTGATGACCGTGGCCACCCCGCTGCATGGCGGTGTCCTGGCGGGGCACGTGAAGCCCGGCGCCTTCTCCAAGTTGCTGGGCCTCGGCCCGTCCTCCAATGTCTGGTCCAGGCTGATCCGCAGCGCCCCGATCGCCGACGCCGAGGTGCAGCAGGAACTGGTCGAGGATACCGAGGGGCTGAGCGACGAGGTACTGGGGCATGTGCAGCAATCGCTGCTCGACACGGATCTGCGTCCGGCGGTGGGGGCGCTGGCGGTGCCGCTGCTCGCCGTCTACGGCGGCCAGGATCGGATCGTTGCCGCCGAACACGCCAGTTTCCTCAACGAACTCGGCGATCGCCCGGTGCAACTGCTGGTGCTGCCAAAGGCAAACCACTTCCCGTTCCTCGAACAGTCCAACATCTTCTCGCGGCTGCTGATCGACTTCCTCACCTCCAGCGGGACGCCCGTGGAGATCAAGGAGGAATGGCGCCGTCGGGTCAGCCAGATCGACTACCTCTAATCCTACGCCAGCACGGCCACCTCGTAGCCGGCGTCGTTGATCGCCTTGACAATCGCCACCAGGCTCGAGTCGTCGTCGCGCTCGATGCGTACCGTGCGGTCAGCCTGGTTGGCCAGCACTCGCCGCACGCCGGGAACCGCCTCGACGGCGGCGGCGATCGCCCAGCGGTCGCGCCGGGTGCGCATGGTATCGATACGGAGAATTTCGAGGATCATCACCTGTTCGCTTTCCATCACCGCTGAGGCGGATTGTAGCACTGGCAGCAGGGCTTGTGCACCGATACTGCTGGCAAACCCCGTTTTGCCCACGCCGGGTGCGCGGGCGTCCCGTACCCAGGTTTGCCAGCAGTATCATTGCATCTGCCCTGCCGACGGTGAGGGCACGGTGCAGCGGCAGGAGAGCCTTATGCTACAATGCAGCCGGGCCGTAGGCGCGCTCCCCGGAACGCCGGCGTGGCGTAACGGGTAGCCAATCAGCCGCAAAGAGGAGGCTGCGCATGCGCAAGAAGATCAGCATCATCGGGGCCGGGTTCGTTGGTTCTACCACTGCCCACTGGTGTGCCGCCGCCGAGCTTGGCGATATCGTCCTCGTCGATATCGTCGAGGGGATCCCGCAAGGTAAAGGGCTTGATCTGTATGAGGCCGCGCCGATAATGGGTTACGATGCCCGGATCATTGGCACCAACGACTATGCCGACACCGCCAACTCTGATGTGATTGTCGTCACTTCGGGCGCGCCGCGCAAGCCCGGGATGAGCCGCGAGGACCTGATCAAGGTCAACGCCGACATCACGCGGAGCTGTGTCTCCCAGGCCGCGCCCCTCTCGCCCAACGCCGTGATCATTATGGTCAACAACCCGCTCGATGCGATGACGTACGTCGCCGCTGAGGCCAGCGGCTTCCCCAAGGAGCGGGTCATGGGCCAGGCCGGCGTGCTCGATAGCGCCCGCTACCGCACCTTCATCGCGATGGAGACCGGGGTGAGCGTCGAGGACATCCAGGCCATGCTGATGGGCGGCCACGGCGACGAGATGGTGCCGCTGCCCCGCTTCTCGACCATCGCCGGCATCCCGGTCACCGAGTTCATCGCCAAGGATCGCCTCGACGCGATCGTTGACCGGGCGCGCAAGGGTGGCGGCGAGATCGTTAATCTGCTCAAGACTGGCAGCGCCTACTATGCGCCTGCGGCTGCCACCGCCCAGATGGTTGAGGCCGTGCTCAAAGACAAGAAGCGCGTGATCCCCGTCGCCGCCTACCTGACCGGCCAGTATGGCCTTAACGACATGTACTTCGGCGTCCCCGTGATCCTCGGCGCGGGCGGCGTAGAGAAGATCATCGAACTGCCGCTCAACGAGGAGGAGCAGGCCCTGCTCAAGAAGTCGGCCGCGGCGGTACGTGCCACGCTCGAGACACTCAAGACGCTCTAAGCGTCGCGGGCTCATATCACATCGCGATCGATCGGATAATCGGCATCCACCCTCACCCCCGCCGCTGGCGCGGCTCCCCCACTCCCGCGCGCGGGAGTGGGGGAAGGGGGATGAGGACCTGGAGCGGCGATGCACACGCAACTCGGACGCCATACGCGCGCACCAGCACGCATCAGGCATGGTTCAAACCCGCGTGACCATCTGGCCTGCCCTGATGCACACAGCTGCATTGCCCTCTCGCGTGCGCGGAGGGAGCGTGGAATGGGGGCGGGGATCTCATCGTGCATCCCGGAACGACTCGTGTTGACCAGACCCAGAGACACACACCCGTGAAGGCCACGCCAACGGCAAGCAAACTCCCCCTTCAGGCCGAGTCCCATCCCGACCGCTGGCATATGCTCGGCGGCGAGCGCTTCTACACCCTGGCGCGCTGGCTGACCGTGGTGCTGCTTGCCGCCGTGACCCAGGTGCTCACTGCGGCGCCGCTCTGGCCAGTCACCGCCGCAAGCCTGCCCCTGGTGATCGTGCTCTGGGCCTATGTCGGCTTCAGCCTGCTCACCACGCTGGCCCTGGCCATCCCCGGCTCTGGCCCCATGCTCAACCTGGCCTATCTCATCGACCTGATGTTCATCGCGTTGATGACCTTCTTTGGCGGTGAACAGCACGTCATCTTCTTTCCGCTCTACCTGCTCCCGCTGATCAACGCCGCAATCCGCCAGCCGCCCCTGCTCAGCCTGTTCTCCGGTCTCGTCGCCGCGATGTTCTATGTCACGGCCTTCGTTGGCTGGCGCCGCATTATCGCCGCCGATGTCGCGCTCAGCCTCGCCCTGCTCGACTACGTGGCCCTTGGCCTCCGCGCGCTCACCCTGATCTACGTACCGCTGCTCACCAGTGGCCTCGCCGAGCGCTGGAGCGAGAACAACCGCGCCAGTGTGCTACAGGCCCGCCAACAGGCCGAGCAGGCCCTCACCGAGGCCCGCGCCTACCGCGACCAGATGCGCTCGCTCTATGAGGTGGCCTATACCCTCTCGACCACGGTCGACTACCGCCAGGTCCTCGAAGCGACGCTGCGCGAGAGCCGCAAGCTCGTGCCCTTTACCACCGGGTTTGTCCTGCTCTCCTCCGGTCAGCCCGACGAACTCTACGTCGCCGCGAGCCAGTCGCTCGCCGAGGCCGACCAGGGTCGCCATGTCACGGTGGGCAGCGGGCTCTTTGTCGCCCTGCGGAGCCCCGAGCCGCGCATCGTGCCCGAGATTGCCCGCGAGCCCGACCTGCAGAGCTTCGAAAGCCTGCGCGACTGCCAGAGCGCCTGCCTCATCCCGCTGCGCGCCAACCTGCGTACCTACGGGCTGATGGTGGTCGCCAGCGATGCACCCGGCGCCTTCTCCGGCGAACAGGTCGCCAATCTCACCGCGCTCGCCAACTATGCGATCATGGCGCTCCATAACGCCCAGTTGATCTTTGACCTCAAAGAAGAGCGCAATAAGCTGATCTCCAAAGAAGAGCAGGTGCGCCATCAACTTGCCCGCGACCTCCACGATGGCCCCGCCCAGGCCCTCGCCGCGATCACGATGAACGTGGAGTTCATCAAACGCCTGCTGGAGCGCGACCCGCAGCGCGTGGTCGAAGAGCTCGACAAGCTCAGCAGTCTGGCCAAACGCACCACCTACGAGGTGCGAACCATGCTCTTTGAACTGCGCCCACTCGTCCTCGAGACCCAGGGCCTGCGTGTCACCCTCGAACAATACCTGGAGCGCTTCAAGTCGGGCAATGCCGGCACGGCGATTGTGCTCGAAGCCGACGGGATGGAAGATGTGCGCCTGGATACGAAGACCGAAGGCACGCTCTTCAACATCATCCAGGAGGCGATCAACAATGGGCTCAAACACGCCCAGGCTGCCCATATCTGGGTGCGCCTGCGCCGCGAGGGGCACCACCTGGTGACGGTGGTGCAAGACGACGGCGCGGGCTTCGACATGCAGAGCGTGCTGCGCTCCTACGAGAAACGTGGCTCCTTCGGCCTGCTGAACATCGATGAACGCGCCCGCCTGGTCGGCGGCAGCGCCGAGATCAAATCGGCCCCGGGCCAGGGCACCAGCGTCACCGTCATCGTGCCGATCGAGTCATGAACCCCTACCTGGCCCCGCAGCGCGTCCGCGCAGCCCTGCGTACCCTCGACCTGCGCCCTACCCGCGGTATGGGCCAGAATTTTCTGATCGACCCCGCTGCCCTTGCCACGATCGTCGAGGCTGCAATGTTGAGCCGCGACGACCTGGTGATCGAGGTCGGCCCCGGGCTCGGCGTGCTGACCTGGGAGCTCGTTCGCCGCGCGGGCTTCACCATCGCCATCGAGCTCGACCGGCGCCTGGCCGCCCGCCTGCGCGACGAGTTTGCCGGCGCCCCCCTGCAGATCATCGAGGACGATGTGCTCCGGCTCCCACCTGGCGACTTGCTCGCCACCGCCGGGCGCCAGCCCCCCTACAAGCTCGTCGCAAACCTGCCGTATGCCATCACCGCGCCGGTCTTGCGCCATTTCCTCGAGGCCGCCCTCCCGCCCGAACTGAGCGTGCTCCTGGTGCAGTGGGAGGTGGCCATGCGCATCACTGCCGCCCCCGGTGAACTGAGCGTGCTCGCCCATGCGGTGCAACTCTACGCCGAGCCGGAGATCATTGCCCGCGTGCCCGCCGCCAGCTTCTACCCCGCACCCGCCGTCGACTCCGCCGTCCTGCGCCTGCACCGCCGACCGCAACTCGCCGTTGCGGTCGATGATGTTCCCGCCCTCTTCCGTGTCATCAAAGGCGGCTTCCTGCAGCCCCGCAAACAGCTCGGCAACGCCCTCCCCGGCGGCCTTGCCGCCCTCGGGGTCAGGATTACCCGCGAGCAGGCCCTTGCCGCCCTGCAGCGCGCCGGCATCGACCCGATGCGTCGCGCTGAGACCCTCACCCTGGCTGAGTGGGCCGCGCTCTATCACGCGCTCGCCTCGCTCTGAACCGTATGCGAGAAGGTGAGGACGCGAGGACGCGATGATGCGAGGACGCGAGGACGCGACCACCCCGGCACACCACCGCCCCGGGGCCACCCGACCACCCCGGCACACCGCCGCCCCGTCGCCACGTAGGGCCGCAGCGTGCTGCGGCCCGACACCGCCCCGGGGCCACCCGACCACCCGATGACCCGACCACCCTGACTCACAACGGCCGTAGCCATAGTCATGGTACAATGGAGTGTTAGCCTTACCAATGACTTCAGGAGAGCCAATACAATGAGTCAGTCGACCGAACGAAGCGACTTTACAGTGCTCCACCGGCACCAGTATGCGAACCTGATCACCTTCCGCAAGAGCGGTGAGGCGATGAAGACCCCGGTCTGGTTCGCGCTGCGCGATGGCAAGGCCTATGTGATGACCACGATGAACTCGGGCAAGGTCAAGCGCATCCGCAACAATGGCCGGGTATTGATCGGCCCTGCCGACCGCGGCGGACGGCCACTCGGTCCCACCGTCGATGCACGCGCCCGGCTGCTGCCGCCGGAGGAGGCCCAGGTGGCCAGGGAGGCCCTTGACGACAAGTATGGCCTGATGAAGGCGCTCTTCGATTTCGCCGCCAACGTCAGCGGCACCGAGCGCGCCTGGATCGAGATCGAGCCGCTCCACGAAGCCTGATCAGCGTGATGGTTCTGGCGGGCGCAGGTTGGCGGTTATCGCCCCCGCGCCCGCTGCGTGTTCTCGCTCATCCGGCCCGGCGCTGCCACGGGCTCGCTGCCCGTGGTGTTGCGCCTGCCCCCTCGCGCCCCCGCCTCAGTTGCTGGTCGAGAAAGTCGAGTACGCGCTCCCGGTTGGGCCACCTGCTGAACGGTGACAGCGACAGGAGCGATGGGTCATGCCCCGTATCAAAAAGCGTGAGCGTGACGTGCTCCGCGCCAATCACCGGGACGAGCGCAGCATAGAGCAACTCGCTCTGCTGGTAGGGCACAACGCAGTCCTCCCTGCCGTGCTGGATGAGGAAAGGTGGATCGTCAGCGCTGATGTACGTGAGCGGGTTGGCCAGGCGCGCCTGCTCCGGCACCAGTTCCGGCGGGCCACCGAGCAGCCAGGCCACCGGGGAACGGGTACCACCATCGTCTACCCGATCGCCGGGGGGACAGCCGGGTGGCGAGGGCTGCCCGGCCAGCGCCGCCAGATCAGTGGGCGCCGCCCAGGCCACCACCGCCTGGATCCGGCTCGAAATCGCAGGGTCGCCGAGGCGCGGGTCGTCGAAGGCGGCCACGTTGCCGGCCGTCCCAAGCAGCGCGGCGAGATGCCCGCCCGCCGAGAAGCCCCAGACTGCGAACCGCTCAGGGTCAAGATCGTAGGCCGCAGCGTTGGCCCGTAGCCAGCGCACCGCAGCCCGGAGATCCTGGATCTGCGCCGGAAAGGTCGCCTCGTCAGTCAAGCGATAGCCAACGCTCACCAGCGCATAGCCGCGGTCCAGCACTGCGAACGGGGCGGAAAGTGGCTGCAACTCCCGCCCGCCCCAGCGCCATGCGCCGCCATGCACCCAGATCACCACCGGGTGTGGCCCCGTGCCCCGCGGCAGGTAGATGTCGAGCCGCTGCCGGGGTGACAGGCTGGCGTAGGCCAGGTCGGCAGCCGTGGGCCGGGGTGGCAGGATGCGCCAGACCGCGACAACGATCAGCAGGGCAGCCAGCCCGGCGAGCAGAAGCGCCAGGAAGCGCCAGCGCCGCGTACGGGAGGCTCGCGCGCGCATCGTCATGGCTGTCGCACCGCCCCAGGCATGGCGAGCACCACCACGTCTGGGCGCTGCTGTACGAGCTTGTGCCCGCGGTCAGAGATGCGCACCACACGCAGCAGCAAGAGCAGGACCCGACGGACCTGGAGGGCGGTGTGGCGCGCGGATGGGCGAAGGCGGGTACAGCGCCCCCGTCCATCCGCAGCGTGACGGACCAGTCGCGAATTGCCACTCACCGGTGCTACTCAGGCTGCGTCACCAGCTCGCTGCCGGCAACCCAGCCCTCCTTGCCATCGGGGGTGCGGATGCGCCACCAGGGATAGTTGTCCTTGTGGATCGGCCCTTCCAGGAGCGTCATCGAGCTACCCGGCGGCAACCCGGCGAAGGCGTTGGTATCGAGCCCCGGGCCGTTGCGCAGACGCAGGTTCTGACCACCCGCCTTGCGCACATAGGCCGTGACACCCACCGCCAGCCCGCCGGCCGCCGCGGCGGCCCCGCCGCCCAGCACTGCGGCGGGCGCAGCCTCCACCTTGGCAGCCGCCCCGGCGGCAGCAGCGGCAGCCGCAGCGGTGGCGGCAGCAGCCTCCTGGTGCGCCTTGTTCACCTCAGCCTGCATCTTCGCCATCTCGGCCTGCATCTGGCGCATCTGCGCCTGGGCTGCGGCCAGCGCCTGCTCGGCCGCATCGCCGCTGGCGGCATCCTTCTTCGCGGCATCGAGCTGCTTCTGCAGCTCGGCGATCTCTTTCCCCTTCTCCGCGAGCTGGTCGCTCATCTGGCGCATCGCTTGCGCCACCTGCTCCTGCTTGGCCTTCTCCTCGGCCTCTTTCTTCTTGTTGCCGAACACGGGTCTGCTCCCTTCTGTCGGTTTCAACCCTTGCGCCCGACCTGGTCTGCCGGGCGCACACAGTATAGACTATCCACCTCGGCAGTCCGTCACGCACGGTGTTGCCTACCGGCCCCGCGAGGCAAGAAAGTCGATCACGTCGATCTTGGTCACGATGCCGGCAACGCGGCTATGATCCAGCACCACCGCAGCGCTGTTCCGTCCAAACAGAGAGGTTAACTCCTCAAGCGGTGTGTCGGGGTTTACTGTGGCCACCTCATGGGCGTGAATACCCTGGATGCTGTGCTCCATCGAACCGCCGTTCACTAGGTAGTCGAGCAAGTCACCCTCGCTGATGATCCCATGGAGGCCGCCCGCCCGGTCGAGGACCGGCAACTGCGAGATGCCGTGGGTCTTCATCTGGCGGATGGCCGCGGCCACGCTGGTGTCCTCATCAGCAGCGATCAGCCCACCAGCGCGATCGGCCAGCAGATCACCGACCGTGGCATCCTCGAGGAAGCCATTCTCGCGCATCCAGTTGTCATCAAAGATCTTGCTCAGGTAGCGGCTGCCACTGTCCGGTAGCAGCACCACCACCAGGTCCTCCTCGGTCAACTGCTCGGCTGCCGGCGAGCGAAGCCAGCGGAGCGCGCCGGCCACCGCCAGGCCACACGAGCCGCCACAGAAGATGCCCTCCTCGCGCACCAGGCGCCGGGTCATCAGGAAGCTCTCGCGATCGCCCACCTGCACCACGTCGTCCACGACCGAGAAATCCATCGTGCTGGGCAAAAAGTCTTCACCGACGCCCTCAACCTTGTAGCCATGGGCCGCGCCAAGCTGGCCGGTGCGGAAGTACTCGGTGTACAGCGAACCGACCGGGTCGATCCCCACGACCTTAACCCCGGGATTGCGCTCCTTCAGATAGCGGCCCGTGCCGCTGATCGTGCCGCCGGTGCCCATACCGGCGACAAAGACGCTGAGCCTGCCCGCCGTCTGACGCCAGAGCTCGGGGCCGGTGGAGCGATAGTGGGCCTCGGGGTTGGCCGGGTTCCAGTACTGGCCGGCGAGGATCGCGTTGGGCGTCTCCTCGGCAAGCCGCCGCGAGACCGAGTAGTAGGAGCGGGGGTCGTCGGGCTCGACGGCCGTGGGTGTGATCACAACGCGCGCGCCGAAGGCGCGCAGGGCGCGGATCTTCTCCTCACTCATCTTGTCGGGCATCACGAAGATGCACTTGTAGCCCTTGATCGCCGCTGCGATCGCCAACCCCATACCGGTGTTGCCGCTGGTCGGCTCGACGATCGTACCGCCCGGTTTGAGCAGGCCCCGGCGCTCGGCATCCTCGATCATCGCGATGCCGATCCGGTCCTTGACACTGCCGCCAGGGTTCAGAAACTCGACCTTGACGGCCACCGTCGGCTTGATGCCACGGGCCAGCCGGTTCAGACGCACCAGGGGCGTATTGCCGATCGTTGAGAGGATGTGGTCGTAGATCACGGGGGCGGTGGCCGTTGGGTCAGGGGCGGCAGTCGCTGTCACATTAGCCTCCTTAACACGCTCCCCAGTGAGCTGGATCGCGCTCCATTGCGCTCATGCACGGCGAGACTCGTCCGCCAGGTCATAGTAGCACAGCCACCCCGCCAGGGCAAACCCGCATGCGGCCCGATGCGGCGTCATGGTTTGCAATGCCCGCGATGCCGTAGGGGCGGCCCGCCGTCG
>DAOUBZ010000067.1:0-7924 GCA_034432515.1 Chloroflexaceae bacterium
ACACCACCGACCAGACCGGGGTCTGGGGATGGCCCCCGGGATGTTGCATCAGCCCCGGCCCCTACGCCGCGGCGAGGGCTTCGCGCTCGGGGGAGCAGGGCGCCAGGGCGCGCAACTGCGCAATCATGGGCGGGAGCAGTTCGAGGACATAGGCGATATCGGCCTCGCTGACGCCATGGCCCAGTGAGAAGCGCAACGAGCTGTTGGCAGCGTCGGGGGCGAGGCCCAGCGCCAGCAACACGTGTGAGGGTTCGAGCGAGCCACTGGTGCAGGCCGAGCCACTGCTGGCGCAGATGCCCGCCTGGTCGAGCAGGAGCAGTACACTCTCGCCCTCGACACACGCGAAGCCGAGATTGGCGTTGCCGGGCAGGCGCCGCGCGCGGTCACCATTGAGCCAGCTCTGGGGGATGCTGGCCAGCAGCCCGTCGATCAGCCGGTCGCGCAGGATGGCCAGCCGGGCCACGTGGGTGGGGCGGCGCTCTTCGGCGAGCGTCAGGGCGGCGGCGAGGCCAACGATGCCGGGCACATTCTCGGTGCCGGCGCGGCGCCGGCGCTCCTGGGCACCGCCGTTGATCTGCGGCAGCAGCGGCGCCCCGCGCCGAGCGTAGAGCAGACCCACGCCCTTCGGGCCGTAGAACTTGTGGGCGGTGAGGCTCAGATAGTCCACGTTGAGTGCCTCAACGTCGAGCGGCAGCACGCCGGCGGCCTGCACGGCATCGCTGTGGAGGGGCACGCCCGCCGCGCGGCAGATCGCGCCAAGCTCAGCCAGCGGCTGGATGGTACCGATCTCGTTGTTGGCGTACATCACCGAAACCAGGGCCGTGTCGGGCCGCAAGGCAGCCTGTAGCGCGTCGGGATGCACCAGGCCCGCCGCATCAACCGGCAGCCGGGTCAGTGTGAAGCCGTGGTAGCGTTCCAGGTACTCGGCGGCGTGCAGCACGGCGTGGTGCTCGATTGCGCTGACGATCAGGTGGCTGCCCGCGCCGGCCGCCTGGCGGGCCAGGGCTGCCCCCTTGATCGCCAGGTTGATGCTCTCGCTGCCGCCGCCGGTGAAGATCAGCTCGCGACGCGTACAGCCCAGGACCAGCGCCACCTGCTCGCGGGCATCGTCGAGCGCCTGCAGGGCAGCCCGCCCGGGCTGGTGAATGCTCGATGGATTGCCGTACTGCTGCGCAAAGTAGGGCAGCATCGCCTCGAGCACCCGTGGGTCCAGCGGGGTGGTGGCCGCGTGATCAAGATAGACCGTGCGCTCGCTCATGCTCGGCTCCGTGGGCGGTGAATCCACGGTCTCAGTATACCACCGGATCATTGCGAACAAAAGTTCTAAAAACCTTTGACAGCGACCCGCCGATCGGAGGCGGCTATTGCCGGCAGCGCCCGCCGGTTTTATCCCACAGCGATGTGGGATTCGTGTGGGATAGTGTGGGATAGTGTGGGATACGCCGGCGTGAAAGTGTAAACCCTACAGGCTTTTTGGCAGATGCACCCACGATACGCTATGATTGCCTGCAACACTGGCGGCGCGCATGGCGTCTATCCAGAGAGGCGGGACTGCGCTTGCAGTCTTGTGATTCGGTGGAAGGAGGCTTCCGATGGCAATGACTCACCAGACGACGCTGGCCGAGATGATGGCCCAAAGCCGTGATGTCATCACCAACCCCAGTGTGGCGACCTTCGAGCGCTACGAGAAGCGCGGCAGCATCGGCACCGCAGGGGTGTATGTGCTCGCCGGCGCGGTGATTGCCGGTCTGCTCGCCTTCCTGACGGTCCTACTGCCGGGCGTGCGTGGCAACCCGCTCAGCACCTTCGTCGGCGGGGTGACGGGTGCCCTCGTGAACTTCGTGATCTTCACCGGCATGGTCTACTACCTCGGCAAGAGCATGGCGAACGGGACTGGCAGCTGGGACGAGGTGGCCTACAGCTTTGCGTTGTTCGTCACGCCGCTGGCAGTGGTTTCCGGCGCCCTGACCTTCATCATGGCGCTGCTCGGTGGTATCCCGGTGCTCGGCGGGCTGATCGGCTTCACCGGTGCGATCGCGATGATCATCGTGCTGCTGGCCCAGGCCTACTTCGGCTACCTGGCGGTCCAGTCGAGTATGAACATCGCCGATACGGGCAAGGCGTTGCTCGTGCTCATCCTGGCCGTGGTTGGCACGATGGTGGCCCAGGTGCTGCTCGGGGTGTTTATGGGCATCCTCGGCGGGCTGCTGCCGCTGATCCTGCTGGTGGCCCTGGTCGCCGTGGTGGCCTCGATGATCATGCGCCGCGGGCGGTAGGGCCGACGCATCGGCACAGCCCGTAGGGCCGACGCATCGGCTGTGCCGATCGTCGGCCCTACGGGCCCAATGACCGTACCCCCAACACAATGAAGATCCTCCACCTGGCCGATCTGCACATCGGCGTCGAGAACTACGGGCGCATCGATCCGGCCAGCGGGCTGCACAGCCGGCTCAACGACTACCTCGCGCGCCTCGATGAGGCCATCGCGCTCGGCCTCGAAGCCGGCGTCGACCTGGTGCTGATCGCCGGCGATGTCTACAAGAGCCGCGCGCCCAACCCGACCCATCAGCGCGAGTTCGCCCGCCGCGTGCAGCAGGTGCGCGCCGCAGGCGTGCCGGTGTTTATCCTCACCGGCAACCACGACATCTCGCCCGCCGCGGGCCGCGCCCACTCGGTCGAGATCTTCGACGCCCTGGGCGTGGAAGGTGTGACCATCGCCCACCGGCCACGGCTGCACACGATCGCCACCCGCTCCGGGCCGCTCCAGATCCTTGCCGTGCCCTGGGTCACCCGCCAGATGCTGCTGAGCCGCGAGGAGTTGCGCGGTCTGGCGTTCAACGCGATCGAGTACGAGCTACGCCAGCGCCTGGAGCGTTTCATCGAGGAGCAGACCCGCTTGCTCGACCCGGACCATCCCGCGATCGTTACCTTCCACGGCAGCCTGGACGGCGCCCAGGTCGGCGCCGAGCGGGCGATCACCCTGGGCCAGGATCTCGTGTTGCCCCGCTCCGTCTTTGCCCAGCCCGGGGTGGCCTATGTGGCCCTCGGCCACATCCACAAGCACCAGGCCCTGTACCATGACCCGCCGATGGTCTACCCCGGTAGCCTTGAGCGGGTCGACTTCGGTGAGCGCGATGAGCCGAAGGGCTGCGTGCTGGTCGAGATCGAGCGCGGCCAGGCTCGCTGGCGTTTCCACCCGCTGCGGGCGCGGCCCTTTGTGAGCATCGAGCACGATGTGCGCGGCAGCAGTGACCCGCTGGGTCAGCTGGCGACCGTGATCGGGCGCCAGGATCTGCGCGAGGCGGTAGTGCGCCTGGAGTTGCAGGCCACCCGCGAGCAGGCCGCCCTGCTACGCAGCGAAGAGCTCCGCCGCCTGCTGGAGCAGGCCGGCGCCTTCGTGGTGGCCGCCGTGGCGGTGCGCGTCGAGCGCAGTGGCCGGCGGCGCTTTGCCGGCGCCGAGCCCGAGTTGCTTGATGGGCTCACCCCGCGCCGCGCGTTGGAGCTCTACCTGCGCAGCAAGCAGCCGCCGCTCAGCCCCGAGCGCATCGCCGCGCTGCTTGCCGCCGCCGACGAACTGCTCGGCGATCAACCCGGCTGAGGTGTTGGTCGCGCTTAACCTCCCGATGATACTTCCATAACAATCGCTTCATCTGCGCGATCTATAGTCTTCCTGACAGTCCTGTAACGCTGGCTGCCTGGTGGGCTCTGTTGCCCAGCCGACCTGGTCCCCCTGGAGACAGGGATTGGTTCAGCGTGTCTCTGCAATCGGGTCTTCTCCTCACAGTGTAAGGAGCATACATGAAAGCCACCCGTGTCGCTGGCCTGTTCGCCATGTTCCTGATTGCCGCCCCCGCGCTGGCCGCCTGCGGTAGTCAGGCGCCGGCCCAGCCCGCCGCGCCCGCCGCAACCACAGCGCCCGCCGCGCCCACCGTCGATTGGAGCACCGTCCGATCGGCGGCTGAAGGCGGCGGGATGGAGGCGCTGATTGCCGCCGCCAAAGCCGAAGGCGAGCTGAACGTCATCGCGCTGCCCGACGACTGGTGCAACTACGGCACCATGATGCGCACGTTCAGCGAGAAGTACGGCATCAAGGTCAATTCGATCAACCCCGAGGCCGGCTCGGCCGATGAGATCCAGGCCATCCGTGACAATCGCGAGAATCGCGGTCCCCAGGCTCCCGACGTGATCGACGTTGGGCCGGCCTTTGGCCCGCTCGCCAGGGACGAGGGGCTGCTCGCGCCGTACAAAGTGATGAGCTGGGATACAATTGATGGTGTGAAGGACCCCGATGGCTACTACTACACCGACTACAACGGGGTCATGGTCTTCGAGATCAATCTGGATGTGGTCAGCGACATCCCCCAGGACTGGCCGGATCTGCTTGACCCGAAGTACAAGGGCCAGATCGCGCTCGCTGGCGATCCACGCGCCTCGAACCAGGCTGCGCAGTCGGTCTATGCGGCGGCACTGGCCAACGGCGGCTCGCTCGACAACGTTGAGCCGGGCCTGGAGTTCTTCAAGGAGCTGAATGCGCGCGGCAACCTGCTGCCGCTCATCGCCAATACCGGCTCAATTGCCAAGGGCGAAACGCCGATCACCTTCCAGTGGAACTACCTGGCCCTGGCGAACAACGAGGCGTTCAAGGGCAACCCTCCGCTGGAGATCGTCTATCCCAAGTCGGTGAACTGGGGCGGCTTCTACCTGCAGGCCATCAGCGCCTTCGCCCCGCATCCCGCGGCGGCGCGGCTCTGGCAGGAGTTCCTCTACTCGGACGAGGGCCATCTGATCTGGATGGAGGGCTTCTGCGCTCCTGCCCGCCTGGCCGATATGCTCCAGCGTGGCGTCGTGCCTGAGGAACTGAAGGCCAAGCTGCCCGACCCGGCGATCGTCAACAGCGCCGTGGTACCGAATGCCGACCAGCTCAGCGCCGCGCGCGAGCTGATCAAAGAGCGGTGGGACTCGGTCGTCGGTCTCGACATCAAGTAGGGCGGGGCATGAGGTAGTCTGTAAAGGAAGTTTCGAGGCATTTCCGCCCCCCCTCCCAGCTTCCTCCCAACGGGGGGAGGAGCCGGGCGTCCTCCCCCAGTCTACCAGGGGTAGGTTCTTGGCGAGTTGCGCCCCCAGGCCCCACATACCCCCCCCCCCTACCCCCTCCCCTGGTAGGGGAGGGGGCCAGAATCTGGCGTTGCGATGCGCCAGCGGAGCTGGCGCATCGCAACGCCAGATTCTGGCCCCCTCCCCTACCAGGGGAGGGGATAGGAGGGTGGGGTATGTGGGGCCTGGGGGCGCAACTCCCCAAAAACCTACCCCTGGTAGGGTGATGGGGACCCTCCGCCTGTCCCCTCAAAATGCCCTGGCAAGGCGGTCGAGGCCTGCGGCGAAACTGGCCGGCTCGGTGAGCGCGGAGAGCATCAGGTGGACGCCGGGCGGGTCGCCATAGAAGTAGCCGGGATGGACCAGCACGCCCTGTTCGAGCATGTGGTGCACAAGGGCTTCTTCGTCATCCCAACCGCTAACGGCGGGGAAGAGGTAGTAGCCACCATCGGGTGGACGGACGTGCAGGTGAGGGTGATCGGCCAGGGTGGCCAGGGCCAGATTGAGGTTCGCGCGCACCCGGTTGGTCATCGCCGCCACGAAGGGCATGCCGTGGGCGAAGAGGCTCGGCAAGAGGTGCTGGCTCAGGCCATTGGCGCCGAGAAAGGTGTCGTTGAGTAGTTCGAGGCGGGGCGCAAAGGAGCGCGCGGCGGCATTGAGCGCGATCCAGCCCAGCTTCAGGTCGGGCAGGGCAAAGAGCTTGGAGATACCATTGAGCGTGAAGACCGGCAACTCAGGGTGGAGCGCGCCGACTGGCGGGACGGCCGGCACGCCATAGGTGAAGGGCGCGAAGACCTCGTCGCAGATCAAGGGGAGCGCGAGGCGTCGCAGCGCCGCGATGGGCGCCTGCAGCACGGCACCGGTGGGGTTGTGGGGTGAGACGAGCAGCACGCCACGGGTGCGCGTGTCGGCGGCCGCGAGGAGGCCGGGCTCGTCGATGGCCCAACCATGCTCCTCACGCAGGGGGTAGGGCCGCAGTTCCAGGTGGCGCAGGGCGGCGAGGTATTCGAAGAGCGGGTAGGAGACATTGGGGGCCAGCAGGTTGTCGCCCGGGTCGGCCAGCAGGGCGAAGAGCAGGCTGTAGGCCTCGCTGGTGCTGGCGGTGAGAAAGACGTCGTCCGGCGCGAGCGACAGCGGCGGCATGCGCCCGGCATAGTAGGCGACCACGGCGGCGCGCGCCGCTTCGCTCCCGCGCGGGTCGGGCCGGTAGCGACGGGTGGTCCAGTAGTGATCGGCGGCGGCGCGCAGCAGTTCAGGCGGAAAGATCAACCCCTGGAGGGTAGGGTTGCTACTGGTCAGGTCGAGGTAGCCCCCGGCGGCGAGGCGCCGCCGCCGGGCCAACTCCAGCTCGTTGAGGGTGAGGTCAAGCTCCGCGAAGACACCGGGCATCGCGCCAATCCTAACCCATCACATCGTGCACGAGGCGGCGCCAGAAGTCGTCCATCTGGCCGGGCACGAAGGGCATATAGAGCGCGAAGCGATCGAGCAGGCCGGCGTAACGCTCGCGCAGGGCCGCCCCTAGCTCGGTAGGGCCGGCTTCAACCGCGAAGGTGGCCAGCATCTCATCGCTCACCAGGGCGCTCATCTCGGCCCAACGCTGCTGTGTGGCCAGCTGGGAAAGGCGCTCGCCGATCTCGCCCCAGCCATGGCACTCAAGCACCGGCCGGTAGGTCGGCGTGGAGCCGTAGAAGGCGATCTGCTGGCGCGCGAAGGCGCGCATGCGCTCGGTGGTCGCCCGATCCGGCCCGCTGATGACCAGTGGGCTGCCGGCCAGCTTGCACGCCGCGGGATCACGGCCGGCCTTGCTGGCCCCCGCGACGATCTGCGGGCGCAACTCCTCACGCAGGTACTTCGCGCTGTTGAGCGGATGGGCGTTGAAGCCGTCGCAGAGCTCGCCGGCCAGCTGGGCCAGGCGCGGATTGACGCCGGCGATGTAGATCGGGATCTCCGGGAAATCGATCCGGCCCGGATTGAAGAAGGGCGACATCAGGGTATGCTGGTAGAACTGGCCACGGTAGTTCAGCCGGCCATTGCCCTGGAAGCTCTGCCAGATCGCCCGCAGCGCGAGGATGTAGTCCCGTAGTCGCTCGACGGGCTGATCGAAGCTGGTGCTGAAGCGGCGCTCGATATGGGCGCGCACCTGCGTGCCGAGCCCGAGCATAAAGCGGCCCTGCGAGAACGCGGCGAGGTCCCAGGCGATCTGGGCGGTGACCATGGGGCTACGCGGGAAGGCGATCGCGACCGCGGTGCCGAGGCCGATACAGCTGGTATGTTCGGCGGCGATGGTCAGCGGCAGAAAGGGGTTATGGGCCGTCTCGGGCGCCCAGAGGGCGGCGAAGCCGATCGCCTCGGCGGCGCGGGCCACCTCGGCGGCGCCGGGCAGCGGGTTGGCATCGACCATGAATGCGACATCGAGCAGCATAGATCCCTCCTCGGCGAGGCGCAAGCGCGGCGCCCGGCGGGCGCGCCGCCATTGTAGCGCAAAACGCCCACCCTGGCTCAGGGCACCTCAACGATCGTCACCCCGTCGAGCTCGGCCACGACGACGAGCCCGGCGGCCTCGATCCCGGCCCGCACCGTCGGCCAGGCGGGGGCGTGCACGCCGTCGAAGCGCTGCTGTTCAAGCAGCAGGTAGCGCAGTCCCAGGCCACGCAGAGCGGCCAGGCTCTCGGGCGCAGGGAAGCTCTCGGCGGCCTGAGTGAAGCGTCGGTAGGCCGGCGGCACGTGGGCCGGGTGCATAAACGCCGGCATCGGCTGACCGTGGTAGAGCGAGCCGAGCAGCACCCGGTAGTTCACGCCGTCGTCGCCGGCGGGCAGCGCCGCGGCGACG
>DAOUBZ010000068.1:0-8071 GCA_034432515.1 Chloroflexaceae bacterium
GGTCACGCTGCTGATCGAGCATGACATCGGCGTCCGGCGCTCCAGCTACGACCTGATCGAACTGGGCGAGGACGAGGAGTAGCTGATGGCCAGCGCGAGCGTAAGGTTCGATCCTGATGCCCGACGCCAGCTACAACCACCTCACCCAACAGGCCCGCATGGGCGTCCGCCGTGTGCCCTGAAGACGGTGCTGACCGGCGCGGGCGGCGCGTCAGCCATCGGGCTGCTCGGTGCCGCTGCTCGCGGCGTTGGGCGCCCGGCAGCGACCGTGCAACTGGTACCACCACGGCCCCGTACGGGCTGCCACGTTGGGCCACCCCCCGGCAGTCCTCGCGTGCTCGCGTCACCGGGTGACCCCGCAACGGCGTCAGGCCGAAGCATGCGCCACCGGGTGGCGCCGGGTCGCAGAGCGAGCCTGGGGCGCATGCTTCGGCCCTACAAGGCTGCGTCGCGCCCGCGTCACGCGCCCTCGCCTCCTCGCCTCCTCGCGTCCTCGCGTCCTCACGCCTCCTCGCGTGCTCGCCTCTTCGCGTCCTCGCGTCGTCGCGTCCTCGCCTCCTCACGTCCTCGCGTCGAGCGCGGGCGCCGGCTCGATGGTGCGGATAGCCGGCAGGGCGGTGAGCGCGATGCGCTCCACCAGGATCGCGCTGCGGCCACCCCAGCGCCGCAACTCAGCGGCGTCGCCCGCATCGCTCAGCGGCACGGCGTAGACCAGATCGCCCCCGATCCAGCCGAGCGGCTGCGCCTCGAGCTGCGGCAGGCGCCCCGTGATCTCGCCGCTCGGGCTGACGATCAACTCGCCCACGGCGAGCGCGCGGCCATCGCTCGACCAGATCGGCGCCCCGCTGCCGGCTACCACCTGGGCCGCACTGTCCGGGTGCCAGAGCAAGTAGGCAGAGCGCCGGCTATCGTCCTGCACGGAGCGGGTAGCGAGCGTGTCGCCCCCCGGGCTCCACGCCAGATCGCTGAAGGCGCCTGCCTGCACGAGCCGGGCGCTCGCCTCGCTCGGCGACCAGGAGTAGAGCCCGGCGGCAGGTCCAAGACCGTTTGGGCCGAGCACGATCGCGAGGGTCTGCGCGCCCGCGCTCCAGGCGAGCGCGCCCGGGCAGGTATCTGCGCTTTGCAGCAACGTGGTCGTCGCCCCCGTCTCAGCCGTTATCACCTGGATCTCTCCGGCGCATATGGGCGTGCGCGCCAGGGCGACCGCAAAGGCTGTGTCGTTGATCCACACCAACCCGCTGATAAACGTGGCGTTGACCCCATTGGTGAGTGGGAGCGGAGCGCGGGCAACGACCGGCGCGTCTTCGCCCCGCGCGACCACCGCCAGCCCCAGATCGCCATACCCGGCGCCGGTCCCCAGCCCGGAGACCGTCTGATAGGCGATGTGCTGCCCATCAGGCGACCAGACCGGCTGCAACTCGATCATGGCATCATTGGTCAGGCGGGTCACGCTGCCATCCAGGCTCGCCGTGTAGAGATCGGGCGCGCCGGCGTGGGCCGAGACGAACGTGACCTGCGCACCGTCAGGGCTCCAGGCGAGCGCCTGCGGATTAGTCAGCGCGGGGAGCAGGTCGAACTGATCGGCGCTGCCGGGGGTCAGGTCGAGCGGGCGTGGCGGCAGGAGTTCCTGGATCGAGCGGGCGTTGCTGCCGTCACTGGCCACCAGCCAGAGCGCGAGGGCCGGCGGCTTCTGGTATTGGTAGCTATACGGCCAGACCCCGGTGCCCGTGACGAGGGCGATCGTCTGGCCATCGGGGGAGGCCGCCCAGGGCGCGAGGACGCCGGGCTCGCCTGGCGGCCCGAGCTTGCTGCGCGGCTGATCGGGCGCGTCGACGCGCCAGAGTTGCCCATCAGCATCGGGGAAGACCACGAAACCGGCCGGTGCGGCGGGCGGCGGAATGGGAGGAGCCGTGGGCGGCGCTCCAGTTGCCAGCGGAGTCGGCGCACCGGAGGTTGTTCCCTGTGGCGGGGCCGCGGTCACATTCGCGCCATCTTGCGTGGGCGGCGCTGGCGTCGGTGGCAGGCGTGAGACGCCAGTGCAGGCAGCCAGGCTGAGCAGCAGCAGCGCACCGATCAGCGAGATCCGCAAGGAAAAGCGGGTCATACGCGGCTACCTTCATCTGTACGGCATCCGAGTAGGGCCGAGGCATCGGCGCAGCCAATGGGTCGGCCTCACAGGATCGCGCCTGCTACTCCAACGACGTTTTGCCTTGTGCCGCATCGGTGCGCTGTACGCCTGTCACCCTGAGCGAAGGCGTAGCCGGAGCGAAGGGTCTCGGCATGGCAAGCATCGTGGTAGTACTACGTAGCGTCGTGAACCTTGTCCCCGTTCACGCTGACGTAGTATACGTCGGCCACAGCATCGCTGCAATGCGCGAGCAGGATGATTCGTCCTGGCGAGTCTTCAGGTGTCGTTGAACAAGCGAACGCGCTTATCCGCCGTGCAACATCCTATACCGCGGTCTAGAACAGACGGGCGCAAGGTGAGCTACGATGGGCCCAGTTGTGATCGAGAGCACCCGGCGCGGCACGGCGAGCACGAAAGTATCTGGGATGAGCGCAGCACCGTCACATCCGTTCGTCGTCACTGGCGGCAACACCGGTATGGGCTACGAGACCGCCCTCGCCCTGGCGCGCAGCGGGCGTGCCGTGGTTATCGCATGCCGCTCCCGCGAGCAGGGGGAGCAGGCGGCCAGGCAGATCCAGGCGCAGGGCGGTGACGCCCCTGTAACCGTCACGCAACTCGACTTGGCGTCGTTCGCGTCGGTGCGCGCCTGTGCCGCCGAGTTGCGCTCCCGCTTCGACCGGCTCGCCGGCCTGATCTGCAATGCCGGGATCATGACGCCGCCGTACCGCCGCACCGTCGACGGCTACGAGTCGCAGTTCCAGGTGAACTACCTTGGCCACTTCCTGCTCAGCCAACTCCTGGTCGAGTTGCTGCGCGGTGGCTCCAGCCTGATCAGCATCTCGTCGCTCTCGAGCGAGAAGGGATACTGCAACAGCGCCGAGGAGTTCTTCGCGATCGGCCGCTGCGACGAGGCGAGCTACGATGCGATGCGCTCGTACCGCGAGTCGAAGCTGGCCCAGGTGCTGTTCACCGCCGAGGCCCAGCGCCGCCTCGGTGCGGACGGCGTTGTCACCAGCGCCGTGCACCCTGGCGTCGTCAACACCGGCCTGTTTTACCGCAATGGCCCGGCCTGGCTGCAACGACTCGCCCAGCCCTTCGCGTGGATCGGCTACGCAACGGGGCGTCTGCGCACCCCGGCGCAGGGCGCAGCGACGGCGATCGACCTGGCGCTACGCGGCACCACCGTCCCGGGTGGTCAGTACTGGGTCGACAAGCAGCCACGCACCCCGAACCCACGCGTCCACGACGAGGGGCTGTGTGCGGCCCTCTGGGAGGCGAGCCTCGCTGCGGTTGGCAGTGGTGAACACGCGCCGTAGCTCGATGTCGGCCAGGCCCGGAGGGCGTACAATGAGGTGGCACACCGTTACAACCCCGGAGGGTCACCACCATGGACCTCGTCCGCTTCACTGATGTCCCGTCCTTTATCGAGCGCACCTCGCCCTTCCTGCTGGCCCACGAGGCCCACAACAATCTGCTCCTCGGCCTCTGCGCCGAGCTTGCCCCCAATCCCTACACCTTCGGCCCGGAGCCACCGCTGATGCGCGCGGTTGAGGACGAAGGCCTGCTCGTCCTTGTGGCCCTGCAGACACCGCCCAACAAGCTCGTCCTCTCCTACGCCGCGCACAGCGATGCCCTCGATCTGCTGGCCACGGCCCTGGCGGCTGAGGGCCAGGCGCTTCCGGGCGTGCAGGGCGCCCGCGCCGACGCCGAACGCTTTGCGCAGCACTGGGCAGCGGTGCGCCCGGTCCAGTTCAGGCCCACGATGGACCTGCGCATCTACCAGTTGACCACCGTGCGGCCGCCCGCCGCCGTGCCGGGGCGGATGCGGCGGGCCACGGAGGCCGATCGGCCGCTGCTGGAGGCCTGGTTCGCTGCGTTCCACAATGAGGCGACGCCAGGCGTCGTCGCGAGCGACACGGCCACCGTCGTGACCCGCTGGCTGACCTCGCCGAGCCGCTATCTGGCCCTCTGGGAGGACGGTGAGCCCGTCGCCCTGGCCGGTGCGACCGGCCCGACACCGAACGGGATCAGGATCGGCGCAGTCTACACGCCCCCCGAGCGTCGCCAGCGTGGCTACGCGAGTGCGCTGGTCGCCGCCCTGAGCCAGCACCAACTCGACGCCGGCAAACGCTTCTGCTTCCTCTTCACCGACCTGCGCAACCCGACCTCGAACCACATCTACCAGGTCGTTGGCTACGAGCCGGTGGTGGACATCGCCGAGTTGCGCTTTGTCCCGGCGTAGTCGGAGCTCAACGCTGCCCAGGAGGTGTTGCGTCATGCCGCACTCCTACTCTCCAGAAAGCTCTTGATCCCTGCCAGACGCCTCGCGATCATCCGAGAAAACATCGCCCCGATCTTGGCGCGAAGCGGCCGGCTACTACCCGTTGTTTGGCGGCAACGCCGTTGCCATCGCAGCGCAGGCCTTGAGCGCGGAGCGCGAAGCGTTGCCAAGGGCGCGAGCGATCGCCTGGCGACGGTTGTTGACCCCGAGCTTCTCGTCTTTGATGCCTGGCCTTTCGTCCATTAAGCACTATGCTGAACAGCGTTGCGCCATCGTGAGCGCAACGCGCGCGGGGCCGTCCCGCAGCAAGGCGCCCGCAACAGCTACACGTGACACAGGAGACAAGCTCTTCCCCTCTGGTTGCGGGATGTTTACGCCACAGCCGGGTCATGCTCGCTACCCTTGTCCACGAGATGTCCCTCAGGGGCGCAATGGCGCGCCCAGAGTGAGGAGCACAGCCATGATCGATGCTGTGGCCCTACGAGCGCGGCTCAAGGACCCGCGTCGCCTGGTGACCCTCTACGGCACGACGCCACCGCGCAGCGATGCAACCCCCGAGCAGATCGATCTGGCCGTCGAGCGGCTGGCCGGCCGGGTGGCCGGCCTTGGCCTCGATGGCCTGGTGGTCTATGATGTGCAGGACGAGGCCGCGCGCACTGATGCACCGCGCCCCTTCCCCTTCATCCCCACCAGCGATCCGCGCGCCTATGCCCACCGGCTCCAGAACCTCACCGGTCTGCCGGCCCTCACCTACAAGTGTGTGGTGGATTTCAACGAAGCAGGCTGGCTGGCCTGGCTCGCCGAGACGATGGCCGACTATCAGGTGGCCGGCCTATCGCTCGTCGGCTCCGCCACACCCTCTCCGCCGCCCGATGCGCTGCCGGTGGACCGGGCGCTGCAGCTGGCTGCGGCCCAGGCCGGCGCCCCGGCACTGGGCGGGGTGGCGATCGCCGAGCGCCACTCGCCCGCCTACGACGAGAGCCGGCGCCTGCTGCACAAGGCCGAACGCGGCTGCGATTACTTCGTCTCACAGGTGGTCTACCAGAGCGAACCGACCGTGCGGCTGCTAACCGACTATGCCACCGCCTGCACGCAGGCCGGGCAGACACCGCGGCGCATCGCCCTGACCTTCTCGCCCTGTGGTCGCCCCCGGACGCTGGAGTTCATCAAGTGGCTGGGCGTGGCGATCAGCCCCGCCACTGAGCGAGCCATCCTCGAGGATCCGGCGCCGTTCAGTCGCTCGATCCAGATCTGCTGCGACAACCTGCGCGCCGTACTCGACCAGGGTCTCGGCGAGCACCTGCCGCTCGGCATCAACATCGAGAGCGTCTCGATCCATCGTGACGAGATCGAGGCCTCGATCGAACTGGTCCACGCCCTGCGCGACGTAGCCCGCGACTACGGCCTGATCGCCTGAGCATTCATTGTGGAGGTGCGGCTTGCAGCCGCACGCCACGCGATGCTGCGCGGCTCCAGGCCACTACTCGCACGCTTCCCTCATCCCTCATCCCTGCTTCCGGGCCTCGCGTTGCGCGTAGTCGGCAAGGACGCGCCCGATGCGGGCGTCCTTCTCGAGCCAGAGTTGCTGCACCCAGTCTTGAATCGCCGTGCGGTAGACAGGGTCAGTGGCGTAATCGGCCCCGAGCCAGGCCGGGGGGATGGGGCGTGGCTCGACGTGCACCACGACCCGCCCGAGTTGCCCGCTCAGCAAGCCCCACAGTTCGACCGGCCCATCGGGGTAGATGATCGTCACATCGAGTATCGCCGTGAACTGATCGCCCATGGCACCGATCGCGCTTGCCAGGCCGCCCGCCTTGGGACGCAGCAGATAGGTGTACGGCGAGCCCTGCTCCTGGTGCTTGGCGGCGGTGAAACGGGTGCCTTCGAGAAAATTGAGGATCGCTGTCGGCGCGTGGCGGAACTTCTCGCAGGCCTTGCGCGTCGTCGCCACATCGACGCCGCGCTTCTCAGGGTGCTTCGCCAGGTACTCGGCTGAGTAGCGCTTCATAAACGGGAAGTCGAGCGCCCACCAGGCCAGGCCCAGGATCGGCACCCAGATCAACTCCTGCTTGAGAAAGAAGCGCAGGAAGGGAATGCGCCGGTAGAAGACCCGCTGGAGGATGGGGATATCCACCCAGGAGTTGTGGTTGCAGCAGATCAGGTAGGAGCCATCGCGGCGCAACCCTTCGAGCCCGGTGACCTGCCACGGGGCGCGCTGGCTGATCGCCATTAGCCTGCTGTTCACCCCGATCCAGGCTTCGGCGATCTCAGTGAGCAGCACCGACAGGCGCCGCCGCACGGCAGGGATCGGTAGCAGCAGCTTGACGATCGCCACCAGAAAGAGAGGGACCGACCAGAACAGCGTGTTCAGCGCGAGTGCGCCGAAGCCGATGGCTCCGTGGATGGGAGCAGGGAGTAGTCGTAGCATTGCGCCCCCTTGCGCTAGTATTACCCATCAACGGGCCGTATAGCCGCCGTCGACGACCAGGGCATGGCCGGTGACGAACGAGGCGGCAGCCGAGCAGAGGTAGAGTACGGCGCCGGCGATCTCTTCGGGCTGGCCCATGCGCCCCATAGGGTGCAGGCCCTCGATCATGGCGCGGCGCGCCGGATCGCTGGTCACACCAGCGCGCTCGAGCATGGGCGTCTCGATGAAGCCCGGGCAGACCGCGTTGACACGGATGCCGCGCGTCGCGTACTCGAGGGCCGCGCTCCTTGTCAGGCCGATCACTCCGTGCTTGGCCGCCACGTAAGCAGCGGCCCCGGCAAAGCCGACGAGCCCCAGGGCCGAGGCCATGTTGACGATCACGCCACCATTGGCGCGCATGGCTGCGATCTCGGCGCGCATGCAGTAGAAGACGCCGCTCAGGTTGATCGCAATCGTGCGCTCCCAGGCCTCGTTGGGCAGCCGGGCAGTGCCCTCCTGGGTCGCTTCGATCCCGGCGTTGTTGAGCGCGTAGTCGAGGCGGCCCAGGCGTGTCACCGCGGCCTGCACCAGCGCCTCGGCCTCCTCAGGGCGCGCGACGTCACAGCGCAGCGCGTGGGCCTCGCCGCCCGCGACGTTGACCAGCCGGGCCGTCTCCTCGACCGCCGCCAGGTCGAGGTCGCCGAGCATCAGCCGGGCGCCCGCCCGCGCGAAGGCCAGTGCCGTGGCCCGGCCGATCCCGCCGCCCCCGCCGGTGATGAGCGCGACACTACCCGCAAATTCCGCCATGCGTTCCTCCTGCAGACGTCGAGGCGGGCGCCTGCTGCGGCCGATCGGCAGTGGCGCTCCCGGCCGCGATCAGTTCGCTGAATACCCGCAGCGCCGTGACCGTCCGTGGTCCGGGCCAGGTGAGGAGCATGCCGTCGCAACACACAATCTGATCGTCACGGACCGCGGGCACGTCGGCATAGGGGGCAAACGCGGCGCGATCGCGCTCGCTGAAGGGGTATGGCTCGCTCGGCAGCAGGATGAGCGCGGGGCGCAGGGCCATGAACGTCTCCAGCGGGGCGCGGGGATAGCGCCCGGCGAGTTGGAGCGCGCCATTGGCGGCGCCGCACAGCCGCAGCAGGTCGCCGGCGTAGGTCTCGGCGCCGACCGCCATCCAGGGGTCGCGCCAGATGAAGGCCAGCGTGGGGCGCGCCACCCCGGCGGCTGCCCGCGCAGTCGCCGCGATCGC
>DAOUBZ010000069.1:0-5546 GCA_034432515.1 Chloroflexaceae bacterium
GTCGTGCGGCACCGGCTCGGTCATCAGGTACATCGCACAGCCGGCCAGGCTCACCGCGGCCAGCACCGTGGCCGGCGCGTGGCCCGCCGCCAGCGCTCGCGCGGCGATCTCGGGCCGGTCCGCGGCATCGGCGGCGAGCAGAGCGTCGCGCAGCGGCCCCACTCGCTCAGGCTGGAACCCCGATACCGGCGCGCCGGCCGCGAGGCCGTAGCGCTCGCGCAGCGCCAGTGCCCGGTCGTAGGGCGCGAAGGCGCGCGGGAAGCTGGCACTGTAGCGCACCGCCCAGCGCAGCATCGGAAAGCCCTGCTCCCAGCCGAGCAACTCGATCATGCCCAGCGCGAGCACCGGGGTGATCAGCGTGTGATCGTCGGTGATCATGCCCTCCAGGCCGATGTCGAGCACCAGGTCGATCAACGCCGCCCGGGGGAGATCCTGCTCCAGCGCCACCAGCCGGTGGTCGCAGCGCATCGCCTCGCCGAAGCGCACATCACTGCGCAGCATCGCCAGGCTCTGCTCCAGGTCGGCCTCGCGGGTGGGCCAGAAGGGCAGCAACTCGTAGGGCGCGAAGCAGGGGTCGTGCAGATCGCAGACCACCTGGTAGAGCGCCTGGACGATCAGCAACTGGCGCGTCGCGGCGGGCTGACCCCAGGCCAGCCGGCGCGCATCCTCGCAGCCGATCATCGCGTGGGTGACAAAGCCAAGCAAGTTGCGGGCCTGGTTGTTCAACGCATGACAGGCGGTCAGCGCCCCGGTGGCCCAGAGCGCATCCTCGGGCGTCCCGGCGTCGAGCGCCGCGACGATCGCTTCGACCGCATCGGTTGGCGCCAGCGAGCGGAGCCAGGCGATCCGCTCACGCTGGGACAGCTCAAGCATCGGCGTCCTCCTGTTGCTGCAATGTGTTGCTTCTCCGGGTATTGGCCGGCGACGCTCGGCGCAGCAGGCTCCCTGCGGAGCCTACTCGTGAAGCTCCGCCGCGGGAAACCGGCCGCTCAGCGCGATGGCCGGCGCACCGTCCTGCTCAACCCAGACCCCGCACGGCCCGCCGCCTGCACTCGTGCCGAGCGCCACCGGCGTGCCGTCCATGCGCAGGGCAGGGTGGTAGAACGCCGCAACCTGGGTAGCCTCGCCGGTGACGTAGTGGCCGATCAGGCTGCGCCGGAAACGGTCAACCGTGGTGTTGGGCAGACTGCCGTGGACCAGGGCGCCGTTGAAGAAGAGCACGTCGCCCGGCTCCATCAGCACCGGCCGCGTCGGCGTGCCGGGCGGCAGGGTCACGGTCACATCCACGAAACTGGCGGTCGTATCGGCCTGCTCGGTGCAGAGCAGCGGCCAGCCGTGGCTACCGGGAACCACCTGCATACAGCCGTTGGCCTCGTCGCAGCGGTCGAGGGCCAGCCAGGCGGCCATGCAGGTGCCGGGCGCCGCGCGCAGAAAAAACTGGTCCTGGTGCAGGGCCTGGCCCCGGGCGCCCGGCGGCTTGAAGTAGAACATAGTCTGCACGGCGAAGGGCTCACAGCCGAGCAGGGCGGTCAACCAGGCGTTGAGACGCCGGTCGAGCAGCCAGGCGAGGCTCAACGTGTCCCAGCGATGCATGTGGATCATGCGCGGGTAGCGCCGCAGCGGGTCGTTGTTCTGGGGATCGGTGCCCGCGTAGTCGCCGGGATAGACCCCGGCGGCGCGCAGGGCCATGAAGTGGTCGCGGTAGCGCGCCACCTCCGCGGCGCTGAACAGCCCCCGGGCTACCAGGTAGCCCTGGTGCGCGAACTGCTCCCGGTCGGCTGGGCCGGGCATAGGCTCGACTCCTTTCGCGTAACGGCGTGAAACGTCTGTCAACGAAAGCTGCTGGTATGCAATCGGTTCCGCGCTCCCCACCAGTGACGCATGTCACTCCGAGCAGAGCCACAGGCGGAGCGAGGAGTCCCGGCGAAAGCTGCTGGTATGCAATCGGTTCTGCGCTCCCCACCAGTGACGCATGTCACTCCGAGCGGAGCCACAGGCGGAGCGAGGAGTCCCGGCCGGAATCCCTCGCGGAGTTTACCCTTCGCTTCGCTCAGGGTGAACCCTGCCGAAGGGCGCGGGATGACTGAACAGCTGGACCTGACTCATCAGGCGAGCGGGAGTTCGAGCGTGGCGCCGGCGCGGCCATCGAGCTCGACGCGTAGCGGCGTGGCGCCCTCGCCATGGACCAGCAGCAGCACGGCCCCGGGGCACGGGCCGAGCTCGACCATCAGGTGCTCGCCAGTTCGCCGGTAGCTGATCGCGATGCTGCGGTCGCCCTGGTCGTGCACCAGGAAGCTGCCCTGTGCGGCGGGCAGGTAGATCTCAACGCTGAGCGGGTCGAGCGGGCGCTCGTCCACGTACTGCACCAGCGGGCCGTAGGGGATGATCGCCCCGGCACGCACAAAGAGCGGCAGCGTATCCAGGGGCGCGGTGACGCGCAGCCAGCGCCCACCCTCCAGCACCGCCTTGCTCCAGTAGTCTACCCAGCGCCCCGGCGGCAGGTAGAGCGTGCGCTCTGTTCCGGCATCGAGCAGTGGGGCCACCAGGAACTGCTCGCCGAAGAGGTACTGGTCCTCGATCGTCGCGCAGGTGGGATCATCGGGGAAGTCGAGGACCAGCGCCCGGCAGAGCGGCAGGCTGGTTGCGCCGCAGCGCACCGCCTCGCTGTAGAGATAGGGCAGCAGGCGGTAGCGCAGTTCGAGGTAGCGGCGGATGATCGTCGCCGCCTCGGTGCCGAAGGCCCACGGTTCGCGCGGCGGGGTACCGTGGGCGCGGGCGTGCGACGAGAAGAGACCTAGCTGGAACCAGCGCACATACAGCTCGGGACTGGGCAGGCCGGCGAAGCCGCCGATATCGTGGCTGTAGAAGGGGAAGCCACTCAGCCCGAAGCTGAGCATCGCCCGCAGCACACAGGCCAGGTCCTTAAAGCGGGCCACCCCGTCGCCCGACCAGTGGACGGGGTAACGCTGCGAGCCGGCCCAGGCCGAGCGTGCCCAGATCACCCCCTGGCCAGCATGGGCCTGGCTGGCCTCGAAGACGGCCTGGTTGTAGAGCAGCGGGTAGAGGTTGTGCATCGCGGCGCCGGCTGCGCCGGCGTAGCGCGCCTCGGGAGGCGCACCCTCGCCAAAGTCGGCCTTGATCGCCGCAGCACCCAGCGCGAACAGTTCACAGAACTTCGCCTGGATCCAGGCCACTGCCTCCGGGTTGGAGTAATCGAGCAGCCCGGCGTCCTGCATGAAGCCCGGGAAGGTGTAGACATTGCCGTTGGGCCGTGTGGCCAGCAGCCCGGACGCCCGCGCCTCGTTGTAGAGCGGCGTGCCGACCGGGTAGTTGGGCCACTGCCAGAGCGAGACACGGAAACCCTGGGCGCGCAGGCGCGCCAGCATCCCGGCGGCATCGGGGAAGCGCTCGGCGCTAAAGCGCAGGTCGCAGACCCACTCATCGGCGAACCAGCCGGTGTCGAGGTGGATCACATCGCAGGGAAAGCCGCCGGCCCGCAGCGCGTGGGCCACCTGCTCCACCTCGGCCTGGCTGCGGTAGGTGATGCGAGCCATCCACAGGCCGAAGCTCCAGCGCGGCGGCACGGCCGGCGCCCCGGTGATCGCCGTGTAGCGCGGCAGGATCTGTTTGAGACTCGGCCCGTAGATCAGGTAACCGTCGAAGTGGGCGCAGTCCTCGATGATCAGCGAGAGCGCAGTATGCTCCAACTCGCCGACCCGAAAGCTGATGTGGTTGCTGGTGTTCACGAACAGCCCGTAGCCGCGGCTGCTCATGTAGAACGGCGTGCGCTTGTAGGCGGCGGGCGAGGCGTTGCCGAAAGCCTCGCTGATCCAGAGATCCTGGCATGTCTCGCGCTTGTCAAGGCGCCCGAAGCTCTCACCAAAGCCATAGATATGCTCGTCGTGGTGCAGGTCGAACGAAGCGAAACACTGGCGACGGTCGGCCGTGAGCCCGATGGGGTAGGCGTAGCGGTGGTAGAAGATCCAGCGCTGCTCGGCAGGGTTCCACTGCTCGGCGGGACGGCGCAACGGCGCGATGTCGACCGGGCGGGTGCGCCAGATCAGCCTGCCGGCCCGGTCGTAGAGGCAGAGGCGCCAGGGCTCCCGCTCGACCAGCAGCACCAGCGCGGCGCTGCGCACGGTCAGCCCGTGGTCGTCCTCGTGCAACTCCAGCGCCACTGGCGTCGTAAAGCGCCCGACGACCATCGGTGTCTCCCCAGCGGGCAACTCCGTCCCCATTGCGATGCGCAGGCGCACGATCTCGGCAGTGCAGAAGTCGATCTGCAGCGTGGCCTCGGGCCCCGGCTGCGGCGGCTCAAAGCACGTCTCGCAGATGGTGCCGTAGTAGTTGTAGCGCGTCGGCGTGTAGCGGCCGGTGGCGCAGCGCAGCGTCAGGCTACTGCCGGAGTGGCTCCAGCCCGTGAGGCGAGCCAGCAGATCGACCGGGACGGTACGCTTAAGAAAGGTTGGCAGCATAGCTCAGCCCTTCACCGCCCCCTCCACCATGCTCTGGAAGAAGGCCCTGCGCGCGATCAGGAACAGCAGCACACCCGGGATCATGATGATCACGCAGGCGGTGGCGAGCAACTCGTTCTCATTACCAGAGAGCTGGTTCTGGAAGTCGAACAGGCCCACGGTCGCGGTCTTCATCGTCGAACTTGAGAGCAGGATCAGCGCAGTGAGGAAGTCGTTC
This sequence comes from Chloroflexaceae bacterium, assembly GCA_034432515.1. Classification (GTDB taxonomy): domain Bacteria; phylum Chloroflexota; class Chloroflexia; order Chloroflexales; family Chloroflexaceae; genus JACAEO01. The sequence continues at coordinate 4,693 of DAOUBZ010000069.1, forward strand.
CAGTTGTAAACGAAGTTCAGCAGGAAGACCGAGACCAGGCCAGGCGTGGCGATCGGCACCACCACGCGCCAGAGCGCCTGGAAGGGCGTCGCCCCGTCCACCGCGGCGGCCTCTTCCAGCTCGCGCGGAATGCTCTCGAAGAAGTTCTTGAGCACCCAGATCCCGAAGGGCACGCCATAGGCAGCATAGGTCAGGATCATTACCAGATAGGTGTCGCGGATCTTCAGGTCGCTGGCTATTTTGTAGAGCGGGATCAGATTGGTGAGGCCGGGGAGCATCATCAGCCCGAGGATCAGCCCCAGCAGCAGGTTCTGGCCGGGGAAGCGGAAGCGGGCGAAGGCATAGCCGGCCATGGCTGCGAGCAGCGTCGTTAGCGCCGCGCCGCCGACGCTGTTGATCACGCTGTTCAGGATGTAACGCAGGAAGCGGCTGGTTGAAAGCAAGCGCTGGTAGTGGCCGAAGTACCAGTTGCCGTCGAGGATGTTCGAGGCCAGCGCCATACGCGACGGGCGCAGCGAGGTCAGCACCGCGTACACCACCGGGAAGAGCACCGCCACGCAGAGCAGCACCAGCGCCACGTGGATCAGCACCCGTTCGAGCCGCGCCCAGCGCGTGCCCGCCGGCTGGCTCACCGCCTCTTGCCGCAGTACCTCGGTCTGAAATTTGCCGATAGAGCTCACGCTCCGGTCTCCCGTCATAGAGTCAGGCGGCGAGTACAGCCTTCCGAATTTGTCTTTCCAGTTGTGGCCTGCTGGCAGCCGGCCTGGGGTCTACCCCCATGCTGCTCGCGGGGCGCTGCCCCGCACCCCCGGCCCGCTCGCCAGGCGCGGTGGCGCCCCCCGCAGGGCTCGCGG
>DAOUBZ010000070.1:0-6154 GCA_034432515.1 Chloroflexaceae bacterium
CCCGCCCCCACACCCCACCTAAACACCAGGGGTTTGGGGTTTGCCCCAAGGCCTCCTCTGCCGACCGACGCATTGTAACGGCCCATGATACAATGAAGCCGGCACGCGTGGACCATACACCAACGGCTTTCTCATGGGAACGAACCGTCTGAAGCATCCGAACATGAACGCAACCGTGCGGTTGCGTGCCCGCGATGGGCGGGAGGTACGGGTGCGCCACATGCGCCGCGACGACGCCGAGTTGCTCGAGCGCCTGTTCTATCGCCTCTCACCGGAGACGCGCTATCGCCGCTTCTTCGTGCCGCTCAACAATGTCGACGAGGACCTGGTGCAACGCGAAGCCACGCGCCTGGCCAGCATCGACCCGGAACGGGATACAGCGCTGATCGCGCTGATCGACGAGGACGGCCGCGAAGAGGCCGTCGCCGTGGCACGCTATGCCCGCCTTGACGAGCACGAGGATACCTGCGAGGCCTCGATCGTCATCCGCGACGATTTCCAGGGCGTCGGCATCGGTCGCCAGCTCTTCGACCTGCTGGTGCAGGTGGCGCTGGCCAACGGCCTGAAACATATGGCCCTGCTCACCCACGCCGACAACGACGGCATGATCGCGCTCGTCCAGGGCCTCGGTATGCCCTACAAGGGCCGCTTCTGCTCCGGTCTCTACGAGATCGACCTGCAGCTCTCCGAGACCCGCGAGCCTGTCTTCCCCTTCACCGCGCCCACGTAGACCCCTATGCTGCGTCACCCGCCATTGCTGCCCTTCGCCGTTGGCGGCGCCCTCGGGACGCTGGTCGGCGTCCTCGGTGCCGCCTGGTACGTGAGTGTCCGTGTGAGCCCCGAGCCGCGCCGGACGATCTACGACGGGTATACCTTCACCCCCTGGGAGCTGGGCCTGCCCTACGAGGCGGTGAGCTTCCCCAGTGCTGATGGCCTGCGCATCAGTGGCTGGTGGCTGCCCCAGGCCGACCCGCGTGGCGTGATCGTCGGCTGCCACGGCCATGCCGGCCGCAAGGACGAGTTGCTGGGCATCGGCGCAGCCTGCTGGCGCGCCGGCTACAGCCTGCTGCTCTTCGATTTCCGTGGCCGCGGCGACTCCGACCCCTGGCCGCAGACGCTGGTCAGTCGCGAGGTGGACGACCTGCATGCGGCGCTGGCCTATGCCCGCGATCGGGCGCCTGGCCTGCGGATTGGCCTGCTTGGCTACTCGATGGGCGCCGCAGTGGCCCTGCTGGCCGCCGCCGATGCGCCCGACGTGGCCGCCGTGGTCGCCGACAGCTCGTTTACCGCCGGGCGCGAGGTGGTAACCGACGCGGTGCGCAGTGTGCTCCCCCTGCCGCCCGAGGTGCTGGTGCTGGCCGCCGATGAGCTCGTGCAACTCCGCCATGGCTATCGCTTCAGCCGGGTGCGTCCGGTTGATGCCATCGCCCGCCTGACGCCGCGCCCGGTGCTGATCATCCACGGCGCGGCCGATCACGTTGTGCCGGTGACCCATGCGCAGCGGCTGTACGCTGCTGCCGGTGAGCCGCGCGAGCTGTGGATCGTGGACGGCGCCGACCACTGCGGCGCCTACTTTGCCGACCGGGTCGCCTACTGTCGCCGGATTACCGGCTTCTTCGACCAGTACCTCGGTAGCATCGCGTGATGCGCTTCGACATCCTCACGCTCTTCCCGGGGATGTTTGCCGGACCGCTGAGCGAGAGCATCCTCAAGCGGGCGCAACAGGCCGGGCTGATCGCGGTGCACCTGCACAACATCCGTGACTGGGCCCGCGACCGCCATCGCACCGCCGACGATGCGCCCTATGGCGGCGGCGCGGGCATGGTGCTGAAAGCCGAGCCCCTGGCGGCCTGCATTCGGGCCGTGCTGGCAACCCCTGCGATGGAGCCCACGCCGCCCGGTGCTGCCGGCGAGCCTGTGACGCCCCAGCCCCCGGTCATCCTGCTCTCCCCCGACGGCGAGCGTTTCACCCAGGCGATCGCCCAGGAACTGGCCGCGCTGGAACGGCTCGTCCTGGTCTGCGGCCACTACGAGGGGATCGACGAGCGCGTCCGCGAGGCGCTGATCACCCGCGAGCTGAGTATCGGCGACTATGTGCTGACCGGCGGCGAGCTGGCCGCGATGGTGGTGGTTGATGCCGTGGCGCGCCTCGTTCCGGGCGTGATCAATGCCGAGTCGGTGGCCGAGGAGAGCCATAGCGACGGGTTGCTCGAGTATCCTCACTACACCCGTCCGGCGATCTGGGAGGGCCGTCCGGTGCCGCCGGTGCTGGTCTCGGGCCATCACGGCGAGGTGGCGAAGTGGCGCCGGCACGAACGGCTGCGCCGGACGCTGGCGCGCCGCCCCGATCTGCTGGCCCAGGCCTACGCCACGGGTCGGCTCACCGCGGCGGATCTGGCCGTGCTCGCCGAGCTCGGCTGGCGACCATAGGCGCACCCCGTGCCAGCGCGCAAGACTTCCCGCACCGCGCATCCGGCCCAGCCGGAAGCGCAAGCCCGGCGGATCGAGGTGGTGGTGCCTGCGGGGTTGGAGCCGCTGGCCCGGGGCGAACTGCGCCGACTGGGCCGCGCCGCGCAGCTCGATGCTGCCAGCCCGCCCGGCGTGATTGGGCTTGCCTACACCGGTGACCTGCGCCGGTTGCTCGACCTGCGCCTCGCAACCTCGGTCTACCTGGTGCGCCAGATGGCCGTGCCGCGGCCCCGCGCCCTGCTCGGCGACGAACACCTGCGGCGCGTCCTCGCCGACTGCGCGACGGTGCTGGCCTTGCACCGGCCGGGTAGCTTCCACACGCTCTTTCTCAGCGCCGCCGGCGCCGACTCGGCGGTGCTGGGCCGGCTGAAGGCGGAACTGGCCGAGCGCCTGGGGCTGACAGTCGGCGCGGAGGATGGTGACCTCTTGCTGCGGCTGCGACGCGACGCCGCCGGGATGGGCTGGGAGCTCCTGGAGCGGCTCGCGCCGCGGCCGCTGGCCACGCGGCCATGGCGCGTCTGCAACCTCGAGGGCGCGCTGAACGGCCCGGTCGCCCAGGCGATGGTGGTGCTCACCCGGCCCCGCCCCGAAGACGTGTACCTCAACATCGGCTGTGGATCGGGCAGCCTGCTGATCGAGCGGCTGCTGAGCGGGCCGGCGCGGCGCGCCATCGGCTGCGATACGAGCGCCGCGGCCCTCGCGTGCGCTCGTGCCAACCTCGGCGCCGCCGGGCTCAGCGGGCACGCCGAGTTGCAGCCCTGGGACGCAACCGCGCTGCCGCTGCCCGCCGCCAGCGTGGATGTCATCACCGGCGACCTGCCCTTTGGGCACCTGGTCGGCTCACACGCCCAGAACCTGGCGCTCTACCCGGCGCTGCTGGCCGAGGCGGCGCGGGTGGCACAGCCTGGCGCCCGCTGCGTCCTGCTCTCCCACGAAGTGCGCCTGATGGAGCGGCTGCTCGCCGATATGCCCGCCTGGCTGGTCGTGCAGGTGCTGCGGGTCGACCTGGGCGGGCTCTACCCCCGCATCTTCGTCCTGCGGCGTAGCACGTAATGGCTAACCCTCCCCGCCCTTGCTCTCGACCTGCGCGGCACGCACCCGCTCGGTGACCTCCTGGAAGTTGCTGAGCAGCGCATCGAGCGTGCTCATTTCGCGCCGCTCGATCTCAACGATCCGGGCGATGTGGACCTGCTGGGCGGCCTCCAGGCGCGCCGTGCTGCGCGCGATACGCTGCTCCAATTCGCGCAGGTAGCTATCGAGGCGCTCGAGCCAGGCGGTGAGCTGCCGCAGGTGCTGCTCATCAGCCTCCTGGAGCTCGCTGATGCGCTCGTCGGCCTGCTGGCGCACATCTTCGAGGCGTTCCTGGTTCATCAGGAAACGCTCGGTCGCGATCCGCTCGATCCGTTTGATTTCCGCCGCAAGATCGGGGAGCTTCGCTGCAACATCGACGATCTGCTTGGGCAGCGCCTCGGCGAAGAGCTCGATGTGCTGGCGGATATCATCGATGCGTGCAATGCGCGAGGCGTGCTCCTCCAGCACGCCGTGGACATCGGCCACCAGTTGCTGGGCCTCGACCGCCTGGCGGCGCAGGCCCTGTTTCTCGACCTGCAGCTCCTCAGCCACGCGGCGCACCTCCTGGACCGCCGCCGAATCGGCCTCCCGCAGCCGGTCGAGCTGGAGCAGCACCTGGCGCTGGCGGTCGTCGAGCTCCTTGATCTGGGAGTGCAGTGCCGGCAGCTGTTGCTCGGCCTGCTCGATCCGCGTGAGCCAGCCGGCCACGTAATCGCGGTCCTGTTTGCGTGCCTCGGCGACCTGCTGAATCTGGGCCTGGAGGTCACGGATGGGCCGCACCCCCTCCTCGATCTTCACCAGCGCGCCGGCGACCTCTTTGCGCAGCGCCGCCACGTCGCGGCGCACCGCCTCACCGGCCTGGCGCGTCTCCTCGGCGTGGCGCTCGAAGAGGCTCTGCACCTGGACCAGGGCGGCCTCGGTCTTGCGCGTCTGCTCAAGGGCCCAGTTGTACTTGTTGGTCTGATCCTTGAGCATGCGGCGCAGTTCATCGATCTGGCCCTGCAGATAGACAATCTGCGACTGCTCGTGAGCGCGCAGGCGCTCCTCTTCGTATTTTGCAGTGAGATCAGAATTGGTCATGGGGAGCGTCCTCCGGTTAGGCGTGGATCGCGGCGAGGGCAGCCGAGAGATCGATAGCGCCGGTGTAGAGTGCCTTGCCGACGATCGCGCCCTCTACGCCGAGCGCGGCAAGGCGCTGCAGGTGCTCGATGCGTGCGATCCCGCCGCTGGCGATGATCGCCGGGCCGCCCAGGCGCTGCAGGCTGGCCATGGCGGCAAAGTTTGGCTCGGTGAGCGTGCCGTCGCGGCTGATATCAGTGTAGATCACGCGGCGCACGCCAAGCTCGGCCATCCGCGCGACGAGGTCAACGGCCAGCACGTCGGCCAACTCGATCCAGCCGGCGGTGGCCACCCGCCCGTCGCGGGCGTCCACCCCGACAACGATCTGCTCGCCGAAGCGGGCACTGAGGCGGGCCACCAGGTCAGCCTGCTCGACCGCAGCAGTGCCCAGGATGACCCGATCCACCCCCAGGGCCAGGGCGGCGTCGACGTCCTCCTCGCGGCGCAGGCCCCCTCCCAGCTGCACAGGAATGCTCACCGCCTGCACAATGGCGACCACCGCGTCGGTATTGGTGGGCTGGCCGTTGCGCGCCCCGTCGAGATCAACGACGTGGAGCCGCGCCGCGCCCAGCTCCGCCCAGCGGCGCGCGACCGCAACCGGGTCGGCGCTATACACCGTGCTCTGCGCGAAGTCGCCCTGATAGAGCCGTACGCAGTGCCCGTCCTTCAGATCGATCGCAGGAATTATCTCCATCGTGTCCCGGGTGGCTATGGCGCAGACGCCAGATCGATGAAATTGCGCAGCAGTTGGAGGCCGCAGCGGCCCGACTTCTCGGGGTGGAACTGCACGGCGGCCAGATTGTCACGGATGATGACACTCGGGAATGCTAGCCCATAGTCGGTGCGCCCGGCCACAATCGCCGGATCATCAACGTCGCAGTAGTAGGAGTGGACGAAGTAGAAGTCGCTTGCGTCGGCAATACCGGCGAAGAGCGGGTGAGCGGCAAAGGCAGGGCTGTAGCGCACCTGGTTCCAGCCGATCTGCGGGATCTTGCCCGCGCCCTCGGGCAGGCGGCGCACCGTGCCACCGACGATGCCGAGGCAGCGATGCAGGCCAAACTCCTCGCTGGCCTGCAGCAGCACCTGCATCCCGACGCAGATGCCGAGAAAGGGGCGGCCCGCGGCGACGACCTGGGGCAGCACTGCGGCAATGCCGAGCGCTTCGAGGCTCTGCATCGTATCGGCGGTCGCGCCGACCCCGGGCAACACCACCGCCGAGGCAGCCAGCACCAGCGTCGGGTCATCGGTCACCACCGGGTCGGCCCCCACGCTGCGCAGTGCCCGCACCACGTTGGGCAGGTTGCCGGCGCCGTAGTTGATCACTGCAATCGTCATGAATCTCCAGGGGAGTACTGCGTCCGCGCCTTTGGTGGGCCGCAGCATTGGCTGCGCCAATGCTGCGGCCTTATACCAATTACCTGTGAACATCCGGCATTGTCACCCCGAGCAGAGCGAGGGGTCTTGCGCGACCCGCTCAGATTCCTCGCTGCGCTCG